>CAWKMH010000105.1:0-26736 GCA_963850515.1 uncultured beta proteobacterium | reverse complement strand
GTCGGGCTTGAGCTCGACAACCGGCGGCAGGGACAGCACCCGCTCCAGCAGCGCCGATAGTTCTTCCTGACGGCGGCTGGACATCAGGAAGTCCCAGAAGGCGCGGAAACTGCGGCCCTGATCCGAGTCGGCAATGGCGTCGCGCTCGCCCATGATCTCCTCCAGCAGCGCGCCCTTGGCGCCGTCCCATAGCGCAATGCGCTCCCTCACCCGGCGGTCCAGGCCGCGAAAGTTGTGTTCCACCTCGCGGAAGTCGGTCAGCAACTCGCGCGCCATCGCCATGAACTGCTGGAAGCGATCCTTCAGCGCAGTTTCGTCCAGCAGCGGCATGTCACCCGACATAATACGGGACATTTCGACGTCGATTTCATCGCGCCGCTTATGCAGCTCCGCGATACGCGCTTGCGGATCCGTCTCACTGCCCTCGCTCATCTGCTTGAGCAACTCGAACAGCGTGAGCAAGCGCGATTCGGTACCGACGAAGCTGCGCTCCGTCAGCGTCCCGAGCCAGGCAATCGCCTTCTCGGTAGCCGGCGTCAGGTCGAAATGCGGCTCATCCGAACCCTGGCGGTAGAACTTGCGTAGCCACCCTTCTCGGCACCCGCCCAGTCGTTGAGGTAGTCGAGCGCGGGCTTGGGGAAGGCGTCCGCGCCCAGCCGCTCGCGCAGCCAAACAGCTCATCTTCCAGCGCCTCCGCCAGATCCGCCTGCAGCCATCACGCGCATATTAGGCGCGACGAACACGCGATGCAGAAAGCTCGCCACCAGCGGCGCGTGATCCGAGCGCAGCAACCGCCACGCCGGATGGCTCTGACGTAGCAGATCAAGGGTTATGTAGTCGGGATTCAAGCGTCGGTATCCTCACTCAGTGAGAATATCGGATTGGGTATGGCACCATTGACAATCGGGGCTGGGGCCAAGCTAGGGGAACCTGCCAAAAATTCTCTGCGGAGCGGCTGTCAAATGACTGAAAAAATTGCAGATGATCCAGGATGCGTAACAAAAGTGATAGCTTAATCCACGATACCAACGAGTGCAACGCGGTTGCCGTCGATCTGCTATCAAATGTGATTTCCCATAATGTGTCGGAGACAGCGAAATTAAACCACCCTCCGCCCACCATCCAGCAGGCGGTTCGAGAAGTTGAGGTCATGAGAGACTAGGGCACTTTCACCCAAAGGAATGCGCCATGCTGCGCGCAAAAAAAAAGCCCGGTAACCCGGGCTTTTTTTTGCAGTCGAACGATCAGGTGGCCATCGTCTTGATCGCGGCAGATAGCCGGCTTTTATGGCGAGCTGCCTTATTCTTGTGGATGATACCCTTGTCCGCAATGGAATCTATCGTACCGAGGGAAGCCGCGTACGCAGCCTGCGCAATGGTTTTATCGGCAGACTCGATAGCTTTTCTCACATGCTTGATCGCAGTGCGCAATTCCGAGCGTAGGCTCATGTTGCGGTCGCGCTGGCTGACATTTTGTCTCGCACGTTTTCTGGCTTGTGCACTATTGGCCATTGAAATTCCTCGAATTAAATGTTACGCAAATTTTTTAAATGATACGGATGTTTCCGGCATATTGCAAGGAAAACTGGGGAGTATTATAAGCCATGAGCGTCTCATGATGTCGAAACATCAACCGGTTCTTCTCAAAGATATCAATTGATCCTCACACTATCGAGCTTCCTGCCGACCTTCACATCGGCGCCATCACAATGACACCATAGGAGACTCCCTATACACTCCCGAACTTTTCAGTTGGGACGCGACCGCGCCTACGGATCGTTGCGGTGCTTTATCTCGTGGGTAAAACTGGCTATGCGGATTTGTTGCTGATTGCGGCGGGTGAAACCCGCCCTACGGATCGTTGCTTTATCCTGGGTGGGTAAATCCTACCCTGCCGATTGTTGCTGATTGCGGCAGGTAAAACCCGGAATATTTTTGTCAAGAGGTTTACTCATGTGTAACTTTTTCGATTGTTCACCTACCGAGCCGAACCCGAGGGAGGATTCAGGTTAACATACTCATCCATGAATCTGCTTAAAGCCCTCGCTACCGTCAGCGGAATGACGATGATATCCCGTATCCTGGGATTCGTTCGGGATGTGCTCATTGCCCGTATTTTTGGTGCAGGCGTTGCAACTGATGCTTTTTTTGTAGCCTTTCGCATTCCCAACCTGCTGCGCCGATTATTTGCTGAGGGCGCGTTTTCACAGGCATTCGTGCCAATACTCGCGGAATACAAAAACCGCCGCACACCCGAGGAGACACGTGAGCTAATCAATCAAGTTGCAACACTGTTGTCCATCGCTTTATTTTTAGTAACGACCATAGGCGTCATTGCTGCGCCCCTCATAATTTATGTGAGCGCACCGGGCTTTAGCGCGAGCCCGCAGAAATTCGCATTAACAGTGGAACTGCTGCGTATCACGTTTCCGTATATTCTGTTCATCTCGCTTGTATCACTGGCAGGGGGCATCCTCAACACCTTCGGAAGGTTTTCCGTACCGGCGTTAACCCCGGCATTACTCAACCTGTCGTTCATTGGCTGTTCGCTGTGGCTGGTTCCCCTGAGTGGACCCACCGGTACTGGCGCTCGCATGGGCAGTATTCATTGGCGGCGTGCTCCAGTTAGCCTTCCAGGTACCGTTTCTCATGCGTATCAAATTACTGCCACGCCCGCGCCTCAGGTCGAAAGACAACGGCGCATGGCGCGTCATCAAGCAAATGGGGCCAGCGGTGTTTGGTGTATCGATCGGGCAGATCAGCCTGTTGATCAATACGATATTTGCTTCTTTTCTTGTCACCGGCAGCGTTTCCTGGCTCTACTACGCCGATCGTTTGATGGAATTTCCCGCAGGCCTTCTAGGGGTGGCGCTTGGAACGATATTACTGCCGTCGTTGTCGCGGCACTATGCGGATAACAGCACTGAAGAATATAGTCGCCTGCTGGATTGGGGTCTACGCCTGACCGTGCTTTTAACGCTGCCGGCGGCGCTGGCATTGGCACTGCTTGCAACGCCGCTCATCACCACCCTTTTTTATCACGGCGAATTTTCCGCCAATGATGTATGGATGACGCGCAATGCATTAGTGGCTTACAGCTCAGGGTTGCTGGGGCTGATTTTGGTAAAAGTGCTGGCTCCCGGATTTTACGCCCGGCAGAATATCCGGACACCGGTGAAAATTGCCGTCATCACACTTGTTGTTACCCAATTAATGAACCTCGCATTCATTATACCGCTGCGTCATGCCGGACTGGCATTGGCCATCGGGCTAGGCGCATGTCTTAATGCCGGATTGCTCTACTACAAATTGCGCAGCCATCAAATCTACCAGCCTCAACCGGGATGGGCAATGTTCATGGCGAAGATATCGATAGCGCTAACGATCATGGGCGGCACGCTATGGTTCGCCTCGGGCAGCGACGCGTCGTGGCTGCTGGGCTCCACTTTCGAGCGCGCGGCACGGCTGACATGGGTGGTGGCGATCGGCGCAACCAGTTACTTTTTCACATTATGGCTGCTCGGTTTCCGTCTCAAGAACTTCTCACGGCGGGGTGCAGCATAAACATGAACCTGATATCGGAACATAAGCGTTGAAATCAAGGCCGTTCAAGGGTCAGAGGCTGGGCATGAATTAAGGCTGTTCTCCCTTTATTTCCGGGGTCTTTCGCTGATCAGCTCGGGCAAATCCTTTTATAAACAGGTCTATTCTTGCATAGGCGAATTTCTTTCGACCGGCGTGTTTAGCGAAAAGAAAACACAAGAAAAACCCCTCTTTTTTGCTGGGAAAAAATTTGCACGTCCCGCCTGGATTAACCATATAATGGTAGGTTATTCAACCACCATCAATGGCAGAACATTCTATCTCCCGACTATGACTCACTTCGTCAGATATTCCACCTTATCAATGGTGCTTTTGGGGTTTTTCCTTACTGGTTGCGCCACAACCAACAAGAGCACCACAGCCGATAAAATCACCGATACGAATACCACCACCTCGGCCAATATAAACTCAAGCGCTTCGGATGATACAGGTGCTCCTGCTCAACACGAGTACGAGCGCTTCGCCTGATACGAACGCGTCGGTTAAGTGATATTGCTCCAACGACTGATAACCTGAAAAAAGAACAGCGGGAAGCGTTTGAAGGTCCAGTATTCAAAAATGCCGCCCCACCGGCGACTTATCCAGGTTTTAGTAAAAGAGACCCTTGGGAACCGATGAATCGCGCTGTATTCAGGTTCAACGAATCCGCTGACGATTATGTGTTCAGGCCGGTGGCGAAAGGTTATAGATGGTTGATGCCCGACCCGCTCGAAACCGCGGTGGGGAATGTTTTTTCAAATATCAACGACATACCGGTGACGCTGAATAACCTTCTGCAACTGAAATTTGGCAATGCGGCGACCAGCGGCATGCGGCTGATAGTCAACACCACTTTTGGCCTGGTGGGAATATTTGATCTGGCGAGCGATGTCGGCCTGGAAAAGCATGATGAAGACTTTGGGCAAACCTTGGGCTATCACGGCGTTGCAAGCGGTCCTTATCTGGTGCTTCCTTTTTTCGGTCCCAGCTCGATCCGTGATGCGGGTGGCGCGTTTGATCGAGCAGCTTCCGATCCTGTTTTTGTCGGCAGCTTCTTCGTTGCTCCTTTTATAGGTCCGGTAGTAGGCGCAAGCAGAGCCGCTGATACGCGCGCTGGCTTGCTTAAATCCGAGAAAACGCTGGATGAGGCTGCGCTGGATAAATACGAGTTCATGCGTGAAGCCTACCTCCAGCGGCGGCGCAATTTGGTGCATGACGGAAATCCCCCTCAGCCAAAAGAGGATGAAGATAACGATTAATTTTGAATCTGAAATTGAAATCGCCTGCGTTCCTTCTGCTTCCTTATAAAAAAGATTAAGATATTACTTCGTTCCCTGCTCGCGAAAGCAACGCAATCCATGGTCGTTGTAGGTAAATGATTGCGTTGCCTGCTATATTTAGCCCTGCCTGCCCACAGTAATTCCCACGGCCAACACCCTTGGCTTCCCTTAAGCGCTGGTACGGTCACGTTTGGCCTTTCGGGGCGCACCGCAATACTTGGCGACTTGCCGAACGGTCCCGTTTCTGCGTGAACCAATCTACTTTCTGCTGGATAGTCGAGGGCAGGAAAAAACGGCGGTGGCCATATCAGCCTCCGCCGTTTTATATTAAAACGATGAACGAATCAGGGCATTGCACGTAGCGCTGCAATGCGCACTTCAAGTGGCGGATGCGACATAAATAAACTCTTGAGGCCGCCCTCTCCTCCCGAAATACCAAATGCCGCCAGTCGCTCCGGCAATTGTGTCGGTTCATGCCGCTGTTTCAAGCGCTCCAGTGCGGCGATCATCTTGTTACGTCCTGCCAGACGCGCACCACCTGCGTCTGCGCGGAACTCGCGCTGGCGGCTAAACCACATGACTATCATGCTGGCAAGTATTCCCAGCACCATTTGCGCCACGATGGTTGTAATCAGAAAAGCCGGACCCTGATCCCTTTCGGTTTTGAATATAACCCTATCTACGAAATGACCGATTATTCTTGACAGGAAAATTACGAACGTATTGACCACGCCCTGGATCAGTGCGAGTGTAACCATGTCGCCATTGGCGACGTGGCTTATTTCGTGCGCCAATACGCCCTCGATTTCATCTTTATGCATGTTCTGGAGCAGGCCCGAACTCACTGCCACCAAGGCGTCGTTGCGGTTCATGCCGGTAGCGAATGCATTGATATCCGGCGCGTCATAGATCGCCACCTCCGGCATGCCGATACCGACAAGCTCGGCCTGGCGCCGGACTGTCTCAACCAACCAGCGCTCGGTCGGGTCAGAAGGCTGCTCAATGACAACCGCGCCGGTCATGCGTTTAGCAGACCACTTGGACATTGCAAGCGAAATCAACGAACCGCCAAAACCTATCACCCCGGACATGATAAGCAATGAATTGAAGTCTATACCGCCACCCTCGGCATCCAGCATGCGGTCGACGCCCAATATCCGCAGCGTAATGCTTAGCACCAGTAACACTGCCAGGTTGGTGATAACAAAAAGAAAAATTCGTTTCATAGAGGGTATTCCGTTTCTAATTGTAGAAGACACGTTGTAAATAGGGGCACAAGCCGAGATTTCAAGGCCGTTATTCCTGCAATTTGTTGATATCCGGCCAGGTTAAATGCGCGCTTTTTCCCGCTCGCCTCATCAATGGCCGTTGCGCGCGGCAAATAAAATATATATCCCCAAGCTGCCAAAGATCATGAAAAAAATTGCGGACCAGTCCGGAAGCGTGAGCAATGCGAACTTCCAGGTGACATCGGCACAGTCCCCGTTTGCTTCAAACATACTGGGCCACCATTGTGCTAACGGCAACGCGTTCAAGAACTTTTCTTCAGGACTGATACCGCATTCGAATGCCTCGGGAAAGCGCACCAGCCACGCCTGACGCAAAGCAACCGCCGCTCCGGAGAACGCAAAGGTAGCCATCAAGCCGCTGTATATTCTCGACCCGTTTGCGCGGGGAGAGTGAAAAAATGCCAATAGCGCGATTAATCCGACCAGCCAATACGTAACGCGCTGAACGACGCAAAGCGGACAAGGCAACAGGCCCTTTACCAGCTGTAAATAAAGGGCATAACTGACCAGGCTAGCGCAACCAAGAAATATCAGTAGAAAAATTACTCTTATTCCTGGCTTCATGCGGCTCAATGACCCGGCTTATAGGATTTGATCGGGCTGCTGGTTGACGTCCGTTTTCTTCACCCTTCGCATTCCCCCCGGTACCATTTTATATTCCAGCAAACGGCATTCCAGCGCCCCGTTAAACAACGGCACACGGCGCGAAGGTGTTAAACGTATGAGCTTTGGCAGAAGCGGGTCGGCGGTAAAAATATAAGCATTCCATCCACTGAATTTTTTCTTCAGTACGTCTCCCAGTTTCGGATAAAACTCCGCGAGCTCCTGCTGTTCACTTAAACGTACACCATAAGGAGGATTGGTTACAAGAAATCCGGAAGCCGCGGGCGCGGAAACTTCCAGCAGGTTCGCCTGCTTGAGCGTCACCACTTCAGAGAAGTCCGCGGCAGATAGGTTTGCGCGCGCGACGGAAACAACATCCCCATACAAGTCACTGCCGAAAATCGGCTGGAGTGTTCTCGGCTTCTGCCGTGCCAGCGCTGCTTCTTTAATCTCCTCCCATCGCTCTCTGTCAAAGCTCGTCAGCTTTTCGAAAGCAAAGTTGCGGCCTAGCCCCGGCGCAATATTCAGTGCAATTTGCACTGCTTCGAGCAGAAATGTGCCACTGCCACACATTGGATCGAGCAATGGAATGCCTGGCTGCCAACCCGCCAAGGCTAAAATTCCGGCAGCAAGGTTTTCTCTTATGGGCGCTTCGACAGTATTTTTTCTGAGGCCGCGCTTGAATAAGGCATCGCCTGAAGTGTCAAGATATAAAGTAAATTCCCGGGCATCCAAAAAGCTGTGAATGCGAATATCCGGCCGCACCGTATCGATACTGGGACGACAGCCAACCGTACTGCGGAATTTATCGCAGACCGCATCCTTGATCTTGAGTGTGACAAAATCCAGGCTACGTAGTGGACACTTGATGGCAGCCACGTTGACGCGAATCGTTGAAGCCGGGGAAAACCATTCATTCCAAGGCAATGCGTGAGCTGTTTCGTACACATCGGCTTCGCTGACATAGGCATTGCGCGCGACCCGCCAAAGAATGCGGCTGGCAATGCGGCTTTCCATATTAGCCCGATAGCAGGTGTGCCAGTCGCCCTGAAACTGGACCCCGCCGTCGCGCGCGACGGCAAAAGAGGCGCCAAGCTGCTCCAGCTCGGTTACGAGTGCCGGTTCCAGTCCTCGCGGACAGGGCGCGAAAAAATGGTAGAGCGTCACGATAAAGCCGGGAGCACAGCAATTATCATTGCGACTTTGTACTGTTTATTTCGCAGTCCACGCCCCATAGCCAAGCATCGCCCACGCGCTCAAGAACGCGACGCCGCCAAATGGCGTGATTATACCGAGCCCGCGTATTCCCGTCAGGCTCAGGACATACAAGACTGACGGAAAAAAGAATAATTCCGGCAAGCATCAGCCAGCCCGACAATGTGAGCAGTCTGGATGCAGGAAGATGCAGCAGTATGAGGCCGACGGCGATCAGGCCCAGCGCGTGATAAAAATGATACTGCACGCCCGTCTGGTATACGGCAAGCATGTCTGTAGAAAGCCGTTGTTTTAAGCCATGCGCACCGAAAGCGCCCAAGGCAACGCATAAAAATGCATTGACAGCACCCAGGGTGAGAAAAACTCTTGACATCGGAGACCTATTTTCTGAATGAGAGGACTAAAGAATGTGCAGATAGGACACAGGCCCCGCACATACATCTTTTTACGCGCAAAGACAGCCGAGGCACTGAAGGGTAGATAATCGATACAGATATTTAAAACATTCGTAGTCTGCATCACCCCTGCCAAAATGTCTACACCGATCGTAAATTTCAAACATTGGTCAAGTTACTTAGTTACTCTTAGTTACTCATTTTTCTCTGTCACGCGTGCCTGGCTCCCCCCTTTGGCAAACTCCACCCGAATGGTATCGCCAACGTCGATCTGGTCACTACTTCTCACCACTGCACCGCCGGTGCCATAAACAATACTGTAGCCCCGCTCCAACACTGACTCGGGGTTAAGATGGGCAAGATTCTCCTGCTGGCGCTGCAAGCTCATTACAAGCGTTTCGATGCGAACGGCAATGGCCCGGCGCAAGCGCAGCCCGAGGTCATGCTGGCGTTCAACCAAACGGGCAATATCGGGGCTGGCGATCAGGAGACGCTGGTCAAGCTCACGCAAACGCCAATAGCGGCGTGCCAGATCCTGCTGCCATGAGCGAGCCAGGCGTTCGCGCAAATGCTGAAGATGCCCAAGCTGATCATTGATCCGTTTTCCGGGATGCACCAGGCGGCATTCGAGCATATCGATATGCTGCATCCGGCTTTCAATGCCACGCTGCATTGCTCGCTGCAGGCGTCCGTGCATGATTTCTCCATGCCGTATTAATTCCTTCCGGTCCGGGCAGACGAGCTGGGACGCGCCGGTAGGCGTCGGAGCGCGAACGTCAGCCACAAAATCAGCAATGGTGAAATCAGTCTCATGACCTACGCCACTCACGATAGGAATGGGACAGGCGGCGATTGCGCGTGCTACTACCTCCTCATTGAATGCCCACAGATCTTCGATACTACCCCCGCCGCGACAGAGGATAAGCACGTCGCACTCGGCGCGATTTCCCGCGTTTCGAATGGCTGCCGCTATTTTGGCTGAAGCACCGGCTCCCTGCACCGGCGTGCCATAAATGATCAGGGGCACGAAAGACATACGCCGCTTCAGCGTGGACAGTACGTCGTGCAATGCGGCAGCTGCCGGAGAGGTGATGATACCGATCTGCTTCGGGAATAGCGGTAGCGGTTTTTTGCGGTCGGCATCAAACAACCCCTCCTTTCCCAGTCTGGCCTTGAGTCGCTCGAAAGCTTCGAATAGCGAGCCAAGTCCGGCGCGTCGAATAGTCTCGACGTTTAATTGAAAATCTCCGCGGGATTGGTACAGCGTCACCAGTGCGCGCACCTCTACCCGCATACCATCGCTGGGCTGCCAATCCAGATACTGATTTTTATCGCGAAACATAACGCAACGTATCTGGGCATCCGCATCCTTGAGTGAAAAATACCAATGGCCCGACCCGTAGCGCTTGATGTTCGAAATTTCGCCCCCTACCCATAACAATGGGAAAGCCTGCTCCAGCAAGTCCTTGGCGCTACGGTTCAATTCGCTCACGCTCAAGACGGGGCGAGCGATCTCCATTTCCATAATGAAATTCATCTTGACATTCTACAATAATCCCCACCTGTCACAAAAATTGCGTAATTGGGCCGCCAAACCCGCATGAATACTGAAGCATACCTATAAGTCATTGTTTTTATATCGATATTGAGAAGTACAAAAATTAATCTAATCAGAAAAAGTCGTTATGGCAGGGCGACTTAATGCGCCTATTTGCAGATTACCCACAAACTTATCCACAGCAATTGTGGACAAGAAAAAAACGCGTCCTTGCCGAAATCACAGGGGCAAGATACATTACAACTCTGATTTTGGTCACCGGAGGTGACTGCGTGTTCGCTTTGATTCAAGCTGCGGGTTGGCCGATTTGGCCGCTCATTTTAGCCTCTATCGTTGCCATGGGCATTATCGGTGAACGCATGTGGGCCTTGCGTCTGAGCATGGTTACGCCGAGAGATCTGCTGCCCAAAGTGGTACACGAGTACCGTAACAGCGGCGTGAGCGCCGATATGATCACGCGCCTTCAGAAACATTCTCCGCTTGGGCAGATTTTTGCCGCAGGATTGAGAAACGACAGAAGCACGCGCGAAGTCATGAAAGAATCCATTGAAGAAGCCGGCCGCGCTGTCTCTCACGACCTCGAACGTTATCTCACTACCTTAGGAACTATTGCCTCCATGAGCCCACTGATGGGCTTGTTCGGAACCCTGGTCGGCATGATCGAAATTTTTGGCGTGAATTCTCCTACTGGCGGTAGCGATCCGGCACAACTCGCCCATGGTATTTCCGTTGCACTCTACAATGCCGCATTCGGCATCCTGGTAGCCATTCCCAGCATGATGTTTTATCGTTACTTCCGCGCTAAAGTGGATGCACTGGTGATTGAAATGGAATTGCAGGCGTTAAAGCTGGTGGAAATCGTTCATGGCGAACGTCAAGATGATTCTCCAGCGAGACAAGGAATAGTACAGCCGCTGGCCGGTTCCTGAGGGGAATGACTAATACCCTGCCGAGGCAGGACAGGGAATAGTTGAGCCGAGAAATCGGCGCACGGCCGATAGAATCGGCTTTCGATTTCGGGCATGACCCGCTTTTCCGATTACCGTTCACCTACGGGAATATAGCAAAAACGATGAATTTTCAACGCGGCAGGCAAAAAGAAGACCCGGAAATCAACCTGGTGCCAATGATCGACGTGTTGCTGGTGATACTTATTTTCCTGATGATCACCACTACTTACTCAAGGTTTTCCGAACTCGAAATCAGTCTGCCACAAGCAACTTCCGACAAGTCCGCTGACCATCCAAATGTTATCGATATTTCGGTAAACGCCAGCGGGGACTATACCGTCAACCGTACCCCCGTTAAATATTCCAGTATGGAGCGGCTTAGCGAGGAATTGCGCGTGGCAGCGGCTGATCGGCCGGACCCGGTGATTGTTATCAATGCAGACGCCGACGCTACACATCAGTCCGTTATAACGGTGATGGAAGCCGCGCGTTTGGCGGGATACAACCATATCACTTTCACCACTGAAAACCCCAGATAGGGCTCCGTCATTGGTGAAACACGCCTTTCCGGCGCGGCGGACAATTATAGTAAAGTATTTAGCGTTGTGAGGGGAACATAACAATTCAACCGGATGATGGCGTACGCAAGCGCGGGGAAGAATACGCTGCAATGTAGCGCTTTCACGAACTGAAGTTTCCGTTACATAACCGCCGTCTTTCAGAGAGTATAATCGGTCTGATTGACGTAACCCTTTAAAGTTGAGGAAGCTGAGGAAATTATGGACTTAAAATTATTGGATATCCTGGTTTGTCCGCTGTGCAAAGGACCGCTGCTCTACAGAAAAGCCGAAAATGAACTGATCTGCAAAGGAGATCGGCTGGCTTTTGCCATCAAGGATGGCATTCCCGTAATGCTGGAAGACGAGGCACGAAGACTACCTGTAGAAGAAGAAATTTAGTTCGCGGAAATTCCTTGACCTTTGAATAGGTTCTGATGGAACGCATTTCGTCCTGAGTGGGAGCCGAATATAAACGATGAAAAATGCGAATAGCGCTGCCATCCTGGGCGCGCTTGTTGCTGATTCCGCCGCGCTTGGCCTGCACTGGCTTTATGATCCTGCGCGCATTGCAGAGATTGAGGCAGCAAGGGGACTCGTATTTCTTCAACCGGAGGCAACAGACTATGCCGACGCAAAGGGCTACTTCGCACACGGTCGGAAGGTATCCGGCGAGTCTAGCGGCTACGGTGAGGTCTGCTTATTGATGCTGAAACATCTGGCGAAGCACGGCGCCTTCAGCCGTAATGAATATCAGGCTGAATACCGCGCGTATTTTGGGCCCGGCGGCGAATTCGTCGGTTATATCGATTCCCCGACCCGCCTGACGTTACGCACATTGTTATGCCCTTGAACCAGCGGAATTTCCCGCTGCATCCGGCGCAGATGATGATCAGCATCCGGCGCTGGCAGCGCTGCCGGCACTGATTGCGACCCACTCCGGAACGCTGGAAGATCTTATGAAGCGCGTCGAGGAGGCGGTACGCGTAACAAATAATAATGAACTGGCGCTCGCCGCAGCGCGGTGCTCCTCGGTAGCACTGTTCAAGCTGTTGCATGGGGCGCCGATTTCGCAGGCTCTGGCGGATGCTCTACCGTTTGCAGGACCGATCCTCGAACCATTACTCGAACAGGCGCTTGCCATACCGAAACTGGATAGCATTGCGGCGACGGAGCGATTTGGCCGCGCGTGCCATGTCGCGGAAGGCCTGCCAGTCATTTTTCATATTGCGCAACGCGCCGCTGACTATCGTACTGCAATAGAATCCAACATTCGCGCCGGTGGAGACAGTTGTGGCCGCTCGATCATGCTCGGCGCCCTGGCCGCAGCGCATGCGGCGATGCAAAACGATTCTGCATTTCCCATTCCACTGCCTTGGCTGGCGCGATATCGAAAACTTGCCGAGGCTGCCGATGCCTGCGCAGCGCTTTGAATGCAAACATTCAGCAGGACGACGCAGAAAACCCGACGGGACAGTTTATAAATCTGGCTTCGATCGCATCCATGCGATTACGGCAAGAACCGAACTCGGCAATGTCTCCTCATATGAATCCTGATTGTCACTTCTTTCTCATATAAAAGATAAATTCTCCAGCTATTTCCGACAAGGACAGCAACTCGTTGCCCGTCTGATCGGCGAAGACCTGGAAATCAATTACTGAGCCAGGGTCGGTAGCGGTTATTTTCAACACTTGCCCGGTAGTCATATCCACCAGGGATTTTTTTGTGCGCAGGATAGGCAACGGGCAGTTCAGGCCGCACACATCCAGTTCTTTATCGCAATTCATGCATTTCTCCTCGATTCCTGGTTACGGAATAGTTGCCTGCCCATGGAATGCAGCAAGTGATTTGCCAAAATTATTTTCATGACCTGCGAGAAATCCAAGAGAAAAACGGACAAGCGGTTATTTATGGTGCAACTGGAAGTTCTGTTTGTTACGCTGGTATTGATAATCATTAGAAGCCAAAAAACGAAAATATGAAAGAAGCGTTAAAGATGAGTTAGCATATGCTTGAGAACGATCTTTTTTCGAGTCTCGAAGACAAGGGCCGAAGATAATACCACCTTGTTGTTTTGATTGAGAATCGGCAACACTTCAATTTACATTACGATTGCATCATTATGCCAGTCAACTTTACCCCTCCCTACCCGAACATCTGCTTCCGATAAAGGCATGTCCCTTGGCATTGCAGAAGCCGGCATCAGGAAACCTGGCCGGAAAGATTTGCTTGTCATCGCTCTGGACGAAGGGACAAAGGTCGCCGGTGTGTTTACGCAAAACAGGTTTTGTGCTGCGCCTGTGACAGTCGCTAAGGAGCATCTGTCGAAGCCTGACACCAAATTCCCTGCCGATTCGCGCATTGATCGTCAATACCGGCAACGCCAATGCAGGCACAGGTGAAGAAGGGATTGCACACGCCCGCATCACTTGTGCCGAACTGGCCAAGGTTGATGGGTTGTGCCAGTCAACAAGTATTGCCGTTTTCGACCGGTGTAATTATGGAGCCGCTGCCGTTGGAAAAAATCGTCGGCTTTGCCTGCGGCGGTAGCAAACCTCAGGGCAGACAACTGGTTTGCAGCCTCTCAGGCAATCATGACAACCGATATCGTACCTAAGGCGGTGTCGAAGCAGATTTCACTCGACGGCACAACCGTGACTATTACAGGCATTGCCAAAGGTTCCGGCATGATCCATCCAAACATGGCGACGATGCTGAGTTATATTGGAACCGATGCGGCGCTGAGTCAGCCTCTGCTGGAGGAAATCGTGCGGCATGCGGCGGATAATTCTTTAACCGCATCACCGTGGATGGAGATATTTCAACCAATGACGCTTTTATTCTTATTGGCACAGGCCATGCGGGCAATCCGGCAATCACGGATAATGAACAGTACCGCATTCGCCGCCCTGCAAGATGCGGTAACGGAGGTTGCAGTACAACTTGCGCAATCCATCGTGCGTGACGGGGAAGGCGCAACCAAGTTCATCACTGTGCGGGTTGAAGGTGGGAAGACACCGGACGAATGCAGTAAAGTTGCCTATGCTATTGCCCATTCCCCACTGGTCAAAACTGCATTTTTTGCATCTGATCCAAATCTGGGCCGAATACTTGCAGCCATTGGTTATGCAGGTTTAGAAGAGCTTGACGTGAATAGATTGCAACTCTATCTTGATGATGTGCTGGTTGCAGAGAATGGCGGCAGGGCGTGTGGTTACAGGGAACAGATGGCCAGCGAGTGATGAAGCAATCTGAAATCACCGTGCGTGTCGTGCTTAATAGAGGCAGGCGTCTACCACAATATGGACGTGCGATCTGTCGTATGATTATGTGAAGATCAATGCAGATTATCGAAGTTAGCAAACCGGCAAACCGTTAGCAGCCTTCGGACTTAACAATCGAGCGATAAAGTGACTTGGTGAAACAGATTTTGAGGATTTTGAAGGCCAATAGTTATTCTATTGACCGAAAAAGCCGCGAAATGAACCAGCCAGACGCTTTTACAGCCAATTTCCTTTAAGTCCGACAGGCTGCCAGGGAGCCAGCGCAACTTAATAAAGAATCACGCTGTTAGCTGACAGTCGCACACCCAATCGTATGCGACTGCAGCACCTTTCATGGACAAGTTTTCTTCCGCTCTTCTCGCTGGCTTCTGATCCTGGCGAGATGGCGCAAATCGCTTTCAAGCGTCTTCTACTCGCCCATTGTCTTCATGTGTTCCAGGTTGGGGTTGGTCCAATCCATCCCGGAGCCGTATTATAGCCCGACCCAGACGACCCGGATGACCCGGACGACCCGTATCCCTTCCCCAGACTTGCGGGAATGATGGCCATGCTTTTTCCTCATTGCGCTGGCTTCATCCTTATCGATGTACCCATCCTTGTTGGTATCCATCTTGTCGAACATTATTTGGCAATGGCGGGCATGCTCTTCCTGGCTAACCCGGCCATCATTGTCGGTATCCGCCATGGACATCCCACATCGGCCCTCTCCGCGCTTCTTGTCGCCATACCCATCCGTCTTGTCCCCATATCCATCTTTCTTGTCACCGTAGTCGTCAGACGCGGCGACCATGTAGCCTTTATTGAGGGACTGCATGGCGAAAGGGTTTTCAGCCGCGGACGCAATGGATACGGTACCGAGCGTGGCGGCCAGTGCGGATCCCAGAGCAAGAGAAATAATTGATTTTTTACTCGGCATATTATTCATGATGTTTTTCTCCTAAATATTTTGTTTGATTTAAAGGAAGCTTTCGGGAGAGCATGCAATATAAGTGCTGCATCTCATCAATGATTCCACCTTATTTGTTTCCGTTATTTACAGTCTGTTACGATAGATACCTTAACTGCAGCACCTTGCATACGCTGGACGTAACATGCCAAATCATGTCCTTCTTAGCTGAGCGGTTCCGTTCGATAGCACACATATGAATTTCCGTTTGAATCCACGGGTTTACATTATTCAGATCCGCCATGTTTCTGCTTGGGACAGTCTGAAAAAACCCGCAACATGCAAAAAGCGAAAACCGTATTTACCGGTTATATGAGATATTCGCAATGAGCAGGCGAACATGATTCTCATGCGCGCGATTGTTATAATTTGAAATTAACGTTTGATCTGGAAGCTTATGAAAGGTTGGGACAAGCTGTACGATCGGGCCGAAGCGCTGCTTTCCCGTCTTGAAGGGCTGCTGCCGACGGGCCAGGCTGACCCCGACTGGAATTCCGCCATTGCATTTCGCTGGCGAAAGTCCGGTCGTACGGGCTATTCAACCTGTGAACCACCCTCACCGCGTAACGTTCGATGCTTTGCAAGGCATAGAACGGCAAAAAAATCTCATCGATCAAAATACACGTCAGTTCGTACAGGGACATCCCGCCAATAACGTATTGCTTACGGGCGCGCGCGGCACAGGCAAGTCATCGCTGGTAAAAGCAATGCTGAATAAATATTCCGCCATGGGATTACGTTTGATCGAAGTGGAAAAGCATGACCTTACTGATCTGCACGATATTGTCGAACAGATATACCAGCGCCCTGAACGCTTCCTTCTGTATTGCGACGACTTGTCATTCGAGCCGGGTGACCCCGGCTATAAGGCCTTGAAAGTCGTACTGGATGGTTCTATCGCTACGGCATCCGAGAACGTTCTGGTCTACGCGACTTCCAATCGCCGCCACTTGATGCCGGATTTCATGCGGGACAATCTGGACACCCGGCATCTGGGGGAAGAAATCCACCCAAGTGAATCAGTCGAAGAAAAAATCTCTTTATCCGAGCGTTTTGGGCTATGGGTATCCTTCTACCCGTTTGATCAGGAGCAGTACCTGGACATTGTCGGGCATTGGCTAACCATTTCGGTATCGAAGAAATGACTCCCCCTATACGTGAAGCGGCTCTGCAATGGGCATTGGGGCGCGGCTCACGAAGTGGGCGTGTAGCATGGCAATTTGCACGCGACTGCGCGGGAAAGCAAAATCTGCCATGATTTTCGAAGAATCCGGTCGTTGCCCCAGTAGGTCAGCATGGGATACGCGAGCCGGATTTGCGCAAATTTAAAATTTGACCGGTTGCATAGCGTGTTCATTCGTCGGTTGCTGCTCATCCACCTCACCATGCCCTCTCCCACTCATATCACTGAAGTCGCCGTCGCGGTTATCACTGCCCCTGATGGCCGCTTTCTTCTCGCGCGCAGGCCCGAGGGCAAGCCTTATGCGGGTTACTGGGAATTTCCTGGCGGCAAGGTGAAACCCGATGAGCCGCTATTGCATGCATTAAGGCGCGAATTACTGGAAGAGCTGGGTATATTTGCCGAGCATGCCTACCCCTGGATCACCCGCACCTTTAACTATCAGTCATGCCACTGTCCGCCTCTACTTTTATCGCGTAGTGAAATGGCATGGAAAGCCGCAGCCCCGCGAAAATCAGGAGTTGGCCTGGCAATCCGCGGAAATATCGAGGTTGAACCGATGCTGCCGGCAAATGCACCGGTATTGCGGGCGCTGGATTTGCCGGCAATCTATGCAATAACCAATGCTGCGGAATTGGGGATAGATATTGCTCTAACCCGGATCGAACACGCATTGCAAGGAGGTGTACGACTGTTGCAGGTACGCGAAAAAGCGCATGCCGGAGAAAGCATTGAATGCTTTTATCGGCGCTGTGATTGCACTCGGTCACCGCCATGGTGCCAGAGTATTGGTGAACGGCAGCATAGACAACATCGACTTTTATCGGAAAGCCGGCGTGGACGGGCTACATCTTGCGTCAAGGCAATTGATGGACATCGCGAAACGTCCGGATGTCGAGTGGTGTGGCGCATCTTGTCACAATGCAGAAGAGCTTTTTCGCGCCGAGCAATTAGGCATGGATTTTGCAGTGCTTGCGCCGGTACTGCCGACGTTGAGTCACCCCGGATCTGCGACGCTAGGCTGGCAAAGATTTGCCGCACTCATCCGGGATCGCTCAATACCCGTTTATGCGCTAGGCGGGTTGCGCCGGGAAGATTTAACTACGGCATGGGAACATGGCGGACATGGCGTGGCCATGATGCGGGGTATTGGCTAAAGGTTCAGCCCTGCAGAGCAAATCCGAGAAGGTTTGCCAACTGAAAGACCCGCGCGGTGAAAGATATCAGGTCAACAGCCTGAGGCTGAGGTAATGCTGGTGGAATGTTCGGATTATTCGTGTTGGGATAGCGCCAATTCTTCGAACTCCAGCGCCTGATCGTTATTGCTCATCTTTAAACGCATCTTCTTTCTGTTTTTCCGTGTCCATATCCGTATTCGTATCCGTTTCCGCATCCGGAATTCGATAGGACTCCGAAGCCCATTGCCCCAAGTCGATCATCTTGCAGCGCTCCGAACAAAAAGGCCGATAACGATTGCTCGTATCCCAGACGATAATCTTGCCGCAGTGTGGGCAATTGACAATGGGTTGCTTCATAGTCGTGAACCTGAAAATATCCTATCCGTTGAAACATCACCAGACCACCTGACTATTATGGCTTGATTGCTTTAATCAAGCTAGCTGGACAGTATCCCGGACCGCTCGCTCCGCTGGGGACATTATGTCAAATGAATGTTACAATCTTACAGATATCCGACCGATGTTGCGCAGCATCCGGTTTTTGTATCAAGTCAAACTCATGGCGGGTATCGCCGGAAGGAACGCCATACAGACGCAAGTATCTCGCTCATAACCCATTGATCGATAAAAACGGTCAGGTGCGGTTTTCCACCATCCAATCAATAGTTTTTATAATGCATATTTATTTTTCGATATGTATTATGGTAAAATGGTTAAGTTTTTTATGAGTTTTTTTAGAAGGTCCGAAATTAAAAACGGGACTGCAAAATATGGCAGATATTGAGAAAAAACAAGAAATGAACGGCAGGAGACGTTTTCTCATCGCCGCAACTTCGATTGCGGGCGGGATCGCGGGCGTTGCCGTGGCAACCCCTTTCATGATGAGCATGATGCCCAGCGAACGCGCAAAAGCGGCGGGCGCGCCGGTTGAGGTGGACATCAGCAAGGTTGAACCAGGCATGCTGCTGATGGTGGAATGGCGCGGCAAGGTGGTATGGGTATTGAATCGCACCCCTGAAATGCTGGTTAACCTGAAGAAGCTTGACGGCCAGGTATCCGATCCAAAATCGGAAAAAGACCAGCAACCCAAGTATGCACAGAATGAAACACGCTCCATCAAACCGGCGATTCTGGTAGTCGAAGGGGTCTGTACTCATCTGGGGTGTTCTCCCGTATACCGCAAGGATATTGCGCCCGCGGACCTCGGTTCCGACTGGCTGGGCGGTTTTTTCTGCCCCTGCCACGGCTCCAAGTTCGATCTTGCGGGCCGCGTTTACAAAAGCGTCCCTGCGCCGACCAATCTTGTCGTTCCGCCCCACCTGTATTTAAGCGATACCACCCTGTTGATCGGGTCTGATCGTAAGGAGTCCGCATAAATGAGCAAGCGACTAGCGTCCTTGGTCGACTGGATAGACGCACGTTTTCCCTTGACTTCAACCTGGAGGTATCATCTCGCCGAATACTACGCGCCGAAGAACTTCAATTTCTGGTATTACTTCGGCTCGCTAGCCATGCTCGTGCTGGTGAATCAGCTTCTTACCGGCATTTTCCTCACCATGAACTACAAGCCAGACGCCAGCATGGCGTTCGCCTCGGTGGAATATATCATGCGGGACGTGGATTTCGGCTGGCTGATCCGCTACATGCACTCCACCGGCGCATCCATGTTCTTCGTAGTGGTCTATCTGCACATGTTCCGCGGGATGATGTACGGCTCCTACCGCAAGCCGCGCGAGCTTCTCTGGCTGATCGGCATGGGAATATTCTTCATGCTGATGATGCTGGCGTTTACCGGATACATTCTGCCATGGGGGCAAATGTCCTACTGGGGCGCCCAGGTGATCGTGAGCATGATCGGCGCGATTCCGGTGATCGGGCAGACGCTCTCGAACTGGATCCTGGGCGACTTCATGCTGTCGGATGCCGCGCTCAACCGTTTCTTTGCCTATCACGTCGTGACCCTGCCCGTCCTGCTCGTGACGCTGGTAGTCGTTCATATATTGGCACTGCATGAGGTCGGCTCGAACAATCCGGATGGGATTGAAATCAAAACAAACAAGGATCCCGTAACGCACATTCCCGTCGATGGTATCCCCTTCCATCCGTATTACACAGTGAAGGATATTTTCGGCGTCATCGTGTTTCTGATCGTGTTCTGCGGCATCATATTTTTCGCGCCTGAAATGGGCGGCTATTTCCTTGAGTACAACAATTTCGTTCCTGCCAATACGTTGCAAACGCCCGACCATATCGCCCCGGTATGGTATTTCACTCCATACTACTCGATGCTGAGGGCGGTCACCATCAACTTCCTCTGGATAGATGCCAAGCTTTGGGGCATCGTGCTGATGGGCGGTTCGGTCGCGATCTTCGCCCTGTTACCCTGGCTGGACCGCAGTCCCGTAAAGTCCATTCGCTACAAAGGCCCTATTTTCAAGATTGCCCTTACGCTTTTTGTCATCAGCGTCTTTGTGCTTGGCTGGCTCGGCACAAAATCGCCCACGCCCGCTGTATCACAACTACTCGCGCAAATATTCACGGTAATCTACTTCGCCTTCTTCATTCTTATGCCGTGGTACAGCAAGATAGATAAAACCAAGCCTGAACCAACAAGGGTGAAAGAATGAGAAAAATAACATACTATTTTATTTATTTTATGCCTGGTTCCGCTTGCCGCATTTGCCAGCGGGTCGAACGTAAAACTGGATCACGCACCTATCCGTATCGAGCGACAAGCTTTCTCTGCAACGCGGCGCGCAGACTTTTGTCAACTACTGCCTGTCGTGCCATAGCGCGGAATACATGCGCTACAACCGGCTACGGGATCTGGGCCTTACCGAGAACCAGATCAGCGATAATCTGATATTTACCGGGCAGAAAGTCGGGGAACTCATGACAGTCGCCATGAAAAAGAAAGAGGCCAAACAATGGTTCGGCGTGGCCCCGCCTGATCTATCGGTAATTGCTCGCTCTCGCGGTGCTGATTGGCTTTATACCTATCTCCGCAAATTTTATCGGGACGACTCCACCGCAACCGGCTGGAATAACCTGGTATTCGATAAAGCTGCCATGCCTCATGTGCTCTACCAATTGCAGGGAGAGCAATCGCTGGTGACGAAAATCGTTGACGATGGCCACGGTGGCAAGCATGAGGTAAAGGAATTGAAGCTGGATAAACCCGGAACGCTTTCTAAAACGGAATATGAAGCCTATGTGGCCGATCTGGTGAACTTCCTGGTTTATCTGGGTGAACCGGCCGCCACAAAGCGAGTGCAAATAGGAATTATTGTGATGCTCTTCCTGTTCGTCATGCTGGCGCTGACCTATGCTCTGAAACATGAATACTGGAAGGACATTCATTGATTATTTCTCATCTGTCGAAAGATTTCTGGTTTCAAATATGCCGGGAAGTAATCCATTATGATGACGTTGTACTCAGCCACCACCTGCCCGTTCAGCCATCGCTGCCGTATCGTGCTGTACGAGAAGGGTATGGACTTTCAGATTATTGATGTGGATTTGCACAATAAGCCGGAAGATCTGGCGGTGATGACGCCTTATAGCCGGGTTCCCGTGCTGGTGGAGCGCGACCTTATTCTGTACGAATCCAACATCATCAATGAATATATTGATGATCGTTTTCCTCATCCACAACTGATGCCCGCCGACCCTGTTATGCGAGCTCGCGCGCGGCTGTTTCTGCATCGCTTTGAGCAGGAGCTTTTCTGCCATATCGATGCGGTCGAGCAAGGTAATCCAGAAAACCGCGGATAAAGCGCGCGCCATGATTCGCGATAACCTGACGGTGATTGCGCCCGTATTCGCCAAGCAGAAATACATGCTGGGGGACGAATTTTCCATGCTCGACGTGGCCATCGCGCCACTGCTGTGGCGACTGGATCACTATGGCATTCAGCTACCCAAGCAGGCTGCGCCCCTGTTGAAATTTGCCGAACGGCTGTTCAGCAGGCCAGCGTTCATCGATGCGCTGACGGCCTCCGAGAAAGCAATGCGCAAATGAAAGAACTCTCCACCAAGCCCTATCTGATTCGCGCTATTTATGAATGGTGCTCCGATAGCGGCTATACGCCTTATCTATCAGTTAAAGGTGGACGCCCAAACTCGTGTACCGGATGAGTTCGTGAAAGACGGCGAAATCATACTTAACATCAGCGATGATGCCGCACATCATCTTACTCTGGGCAATGATTTGATTCAGTTTTCCGCCCGGTTTAACGGCGTCTCGCGCGAAATTTCAGTTCCGGTTGACGCGGTCCAGGGAATATTTGCCAAGGAAACCTCGCAGGGCATTCTTTTCCCGTCCGAAGGTGATGGCAATACAGCCCAGGCTGAAGCCGGTATTGAAGATTTGGCCAAGCCAGCCCTCATCGCAAGGTACGTCACCCTCCACAGGCGTGATAAGCGTCGCTTTCAGATCGTCAAGTAATCCGCGATTGACTTTGTCAGTTTCTTACAGTTTGCTCCCCCGCTTCCCAGTCTCTATAATTGCACCCGCGCCGGCATAGCTCAGTTGGTAGAGCAGCTGATTTGTAATCAGAAGGTCCCGAGTTCGACTCTTGGTGTCGGCACCAATAAAAAAAGCTTAGCTTTCCCCTTCAATCTAAGATGTGTATGGTGTAGCGCGCGCTCACTCTTACCATCGGTTTCATATCTGTAACATAATTACAGTTATCCCTGAGATGTCGCTGCATGATCTAATCGTGCTGCCCTCTCAGTTGGTGAATTTTCCCTTTTTGGCACGGATAAAGTCGTTTCTCGCGTTGGCGGGAAGCGGAACCAGGGACGCTGACTTTTTCGCCATCGAATAGCTTTATCCAAAGGTTGCGCCGAATGCGCTCTCATAGAGTCATACTGTATATGATATAGCCGTTTCGTAACGGCATGCCAGCCAGATATCGGCATATGCCTGAAGGCGGTTCAATGTACAGACTCAAAATCCAATCGCAAAACCGGGAATCTTTAGCCTGGTCCAGCTGAACCGTATTGATATTTTCTTATGGGAACTTGTGACCTGCCGCGACATCAGTTAATTAAAAGTCTAATGACAAAGCAAACGGAGAAAGTTGCGGATGCCTCGATTATCTTATGGGAGCAATTGGCGATTCAAATCATTTCGATTGTAGGTGAAGATGGTTTCAATGCCCTTTACGTGAGAAGCGTATTCCTGAGCCGGTCAACATTTCCTGGTTCGGCCATCCCCCTGCCGCCACAGGCTGAGCACCGGTTCGCAGAATTAAAAGGAGCCTTGAAGGACAATCGCCTGCGCAAGCCAGCGAAGCAAATAGCCTGCTGCTGATCACTTTAACCGACATCCTGGCCTCGTTAATTGGCGAGCAGTTAATCAACCATATTCTAACGTTTGGCCTGGGGCGTTGGAAATTTCAAATAGCGCTGGCAAGGAGTTCAAAAATGATTGAAAAGCTAGCATACGCCGTCTGCCGACTGGCGTGCCGGGTCTGGACAACCTGCTGGGCGGCGGCCTGCCGGAATTTTCGTTCAACCTGATTGCGGCACGCCGGGAAGCGGAAAAACGACCCTCGCGCATCAGATCATGTTTTCGTTGGCAAATGCGAATAACCGGGCGCTGTTCTTCACGGTGCTCGGCGAGCCGCGTTGAAGATGCTTCGTTATCAACAGCAATTTCCGTTTTTTGACATCGATAAAATCGCTGAATCGATCCGCTTCATCAACCTGTCTGCCGATCTCATGGAGGGCAATTTTGACCGCGTATTAGTCGCGCATTGCGCGAAGAAGTGAAAGACTTTGCTCCCAGCTTGGTATTTGTCGATTCGTTTCGATCGGTGGTACAGGCAGCGAAACAGGGGGAACAGAGGCGTGTTCGAACTGCAGCGGTTTATCCAGCAACTGGGCATGCAAATGACGACCTGGCAGGCAACGACATTTTTAATCGGCGAATATCTAGCGCCGGAATCAGAGTCAAGCCCTGTCTTTACAGTGGCCGATGGCATCCTGTGGCTTTCGCAGAATTTGCATCGGAATTCCATGGTGCGCAAGATGCAAGTGGTCAAAATGCGCGGCCAAGCGCAGGCACTGGGTTTGCATACGTTCCGAATCAGTGATAAAGGCATCGAAGTTTTTCCCGCGCGTGATTATCGAACAAGGCGACAGCGGTTGAGTCGGTAGAAGCTGCCCATCAGCGATGAACGTATTTCCCTGGGCATACGCTGGCCTGGATGAAATGCTGGGTGGCGGCTTGCCAGCGGGCTATTCGCTCCTCGTGGTCGGGCCATCCGGCTCCGGAAAAACCATATTGGCGACGGAATTTCTCAGCGAAGGCGCGCGCAGAGGGCGAACCCGGTGTCATTGCGGCGTTTGAAAAGAGCCCGAGCCAATTGCTGAGCAACAAGCTGTCTGCGCTTGGTGAAGACCGGGCAGGTCGGGCGTGATCAACACGCGTTCCCTGGATTTGTCGATTGATGAAACCCTGCATGATCTTGATCGAAATGATTGATCGAATGCAGGCGAAGCGGCTCGTCATTGACTCTTTGTCCGGATTTGAGCTGGCACTGGCACCCGAGTTCAGCGAAGATTTTCGCGGCTCGCTGTACAGGATGATTGCCCAGCTTACCGGCATGGGCGTGACCATCTTGATGACCTCGGAACTGGAAGATCGTTACACTGATTTGCGCTTCAGTCCGTTTGGAAGTGCTTTTCTCGCCGACGCGATTATCGTGCAGCGCTATGTCGAAATCGGAGGCCAGCTCAAACGCGTCTTCTCGGTGGTTAAAGTCCGTGGCAGCGAGCACAGCAAGGACATTCGATTGTTCGACATTACCAGAGAAGGCATCGTTATCGGCGAGACCTTGTCGGGGTATGATGGCATCCTGTCGGGCAAGCCAACCATCCAGCGCTGGTTAGGTGATCAATGGTGATTAAAGGCGGTAATGAGCAGGAAACGACGATGACGGCGCTCCCGATCCCGACGATACCGGATCAACCAGGCGCTGGGTTTGCCAAGCCAGCACAAAGACAGGTTGACAAGCTTCTCGGGAAAAAGATATCACGCCGCAGGGAAAGCGCTGTCATTGACGATGAGGCGGCTGTTTTAAGGCAGCGAAAAATCCGTTACCGCGGCGGGAAGACGCCGTGGACATGTCGTGAAAAATGCTGCCGACTTGCGCGAAGATGCTGCCCATCGGCGCGAACAGGCAGACCTTGCGCGAGCAGGTAATTCACGAGATAGATACGGGCAAACGCCAACGAAAAAATGTCATGGAGCTTCGGCGTGCGCCACTCTCGCGCAAGATACTGCACATCAGCGCGAAGGGATGGCCACCTTGCGCGAGCGGTAATTCGCGGCGCAGATCGATATAGGCAGCCTCCGAAGATCGCCTGAGGATGATGCAGGACGCGAACGCACAGCTGGTCATCTCTGGAATTGAAGCCCATAAAATGGCCCAGCAAGTCGAAACTGCTAAAGCCCAGCTGCATCATCTGGCCCATCATGATGTTCTTACCGGTTTACCTAATCGAATGCTCCTGCAGGACCGGCTTAGCCAGGCGATTGAGCTGGCCCGTCGTCAAGGTCGGCAACTTGCGATGCTATTCATGGATCTGGATCGATTTAAACACATCAACGATTCCCTGGGGCATGCGGTTGGCGACCAGCTGCTGCAGTCGGTTGCACGCCGCCTGGTGAGTTGTATGCGCCACTCGGACACTGTCAGTCGCCAAGGCGGCGACGAATTCGTGGTGCTGCTTTCCACTATCAAGCATGCCGGAGATGCGGCATTCAGCGCACAAAAAATACTTGCTGCGCTAGCTGTTCCGCATCTCATCGGTCAAGCTTGAGCTTCACGTGTCGGTGAGTATCGGCATCAGCATTTACCCCGACGATGGCCAGGACGCGGAAGCCCTGACCAAAAGTGCGGACAGCGGCGATGTACCACGCCAAGGAAAATGGACGCGACAATTACAAATTCTTCGAGCAGGAAATGAATTTTCGGGCCGTCCAGCGTCAGCCGATCGAAGTCCAGTCTGCGCCGCGCACTGGAACGGCAGGAATTTGTGCTGTACTACCAGCCAAAAATAAATCTTCACAGTCAACATGATTGTCGGTGTCGAGGCGCTTATTCGCTGGCAGCATCCGGAACGAGGGCTTGTGCCCCCATCGCAGTTCTTACCCATCGCCGAAGATTGCGGGTTGATCCTGCCCATTGGCCGCTGGGTTCTGCGCGAAGCCTGCTCCTCAGGCCCAGGCCTGGAGACAGGCTGGCTTGCCGCCGATCACCATTGCAGTCAATACCTCTGCACTCGAATTCAACGCCACGGATTTTCTGGAAATATACGCGCGACGCTTGAGGAAACGGATCTGGAGCCACGCTATCTGGAACTCGAACTGACCGAAAGCGTTCTTATGCGGGATGCCGAGTTTACCAATTCCATGCTGCATGGCTCGCAGACCTGGGCGTAAAGCTTGCGATCGATGACTTTGGCACCGGCTATTCCAGCCTGAGTTATTTGAGGCAGTTTCCGATTGATACCCTGAAGATCGACCAGTCGTTCGTGAGCCGAATTACCAGCAACCCAGACGATGCCACCATCGTCAGCGCCGTGATCGGCATGGGTAAAAGCCTCAAGCTGCGCGTCATTGCGGAGGGCGTGGAAACACCAGAGCAGCGTGCATTTCTTCTGGCTCAGCATTGCGATGAGGGCCAAGGCTACTATTTCAGCCAGC
>CAWKMH010000104.1:0-8856 GCA_963850515.1 uncultured beta proteobacterium | reverse complement strand
TTACATAACTGGCTTGTCGTTTGCTTCAGCCAGACAGTAGCTAGCACTCTAATTCTGCGCTAAGATAAATTTCGATAAGCTTGGCGATGAGTTGCGGTTACCCATCCTTCGTGTCGCAATCGATAGGGTATCCTCCAACGCGTATGCAACAACATGAGCAGTGTTAGCGGTCTAACGAAATAGAACCACATAATGCCACCCTTGTCCCAACCCGCCCTCGGCGATGCCATTGACAGTGTAGATATTGCACTTCGCGTTTCGAACCTGTCAAAAACATATCGTATTTATGACCGCTCACAAGACCGGTTGCTGCAGAGCTTATGGGGCAGCCGCAAGCAACTTTACCGCGAATTCATGGCACTGGACAGCATCTCGTTCGATATCTATCGCGGCGAAACCGTCGGCGTCATCGGCCTCAACGGTTCAGGCAAGAGCACATTGCTGCAACTGATCGCCGGAACATTGACGCCCACTAAAGGTGAAATATCCATCAACGGCAAAGTATCGGCATTGCTCGAGTTGGGAGCCGGTTTCAATACCGAATTTACCGGACGCGAAAACATCTATCTGGCGGCATCGATTGCCGGGCTTACCAGCCTCGAGATCGAGCAGCGTTATGATCGAATTGCGGCGTACGCCGACATCGGCGGCTTTATCGACCAACCGGTGAAGACGTATTCCAGCGGCATGTACGTGCGTCTTGCGTTCGCGGTAGCGATATCGGTTGAACCCGATGTGCTGATTATAGACGAGGCGCTCGCGGTAGGAGATATGGAGTTTCAGACAAAGTGCATGGTGACGTTGAAAAAGATGCAGGAGCGGGGCACCACCATCTTGTTCGTCAGTCACGATGTTGGAGCCGTCAGCGCGCTATGCCGGCGCACTCTTTACCTGAAGCAAGGACAGGCACGCGAGTTGGGACCTACCGCAGAGGTAGTTGCGCGTTATATTCGTGAAGTGCAGGAAGCAAACAACCGGACAATCACCGCAGCTATCGCTGACGCTGTAACTCAAACCACAGAAACCGCCGGGATCGCTGAAGCCGCTGGAATCCCTGACGCTATTGGGACATACCGGAACCGCTCGAACCGCTATAACGATGAGCGGCCTTCCGCTCGCGGGGAACGAGCATTTTGCGCGCTTTGCCGAAAAGGCAAACCATTGCCGTTCAGGTACTGGCGATATAAGAATCATGTACGCGGAGATGCTGGACGATAAGGGGCTGCCGGTTCGCTCAGCGGAGTTTGGGCAGGAGGTGTCCATACGAATTATCGTCGAAGCCGTCCGCACCTGTACCTTTTCGGTCAACTACAAGATTTGCGACAAGAACCGTACGCCGGTCATCGGGGCAGATTTTTTGATGCAAGGCCAGGCGTTGTTGACGTTGGCGCCAGCGCAGCAGGCGGAAGTCGTTTACCGGACATCTCTTCCCCTGACTGATGGCAGATACAGCCTGAGAATCTCGCTGACACACCCTATCAAGGCACATCAGCAGGCATTGTTTTTCGACATTGTGGAGATTGGGCATGTGTTCGAGGTGCTGCCAAACCCAACAGCCAAGTTCTGGACGCAGGTTTATCTTCCGAACGCGCTGGATATAAAAGTTTTATGATGAGTATCATGCGATCCACGCCTGAAGGGCGCAGTTTGCTGGTAATCGGCCATCCTGGGCATGAATTGCGCGTTTACGGCTGGGTTGGTCAGGTACGGCCCATCGTCTGCATTCTTACCGATGGTTCCGGCAGCGATGGCGCGCCCAGACTGGATAAAACGCTGGAAATCCTGCACGAATTAGGTGCGGAGATCGGGCCGCTTTGCGGCGAACTCAGCGATCGGCGAATCTATGAGAAAATTCTGCGCCATGAATACGATCTGTTCGATATCCTGTGCGAACGACTGGCCAGGCTCATCATCGCGCAAGATATCGATCTGGTCGTCAGCGACGCTATAGAAGGTTACAATCCGGTCCACGATTTGTGCGAGGCATTGGTCCGCACGGCGATCGACATCGCAAGAAATGCCAATGATGCTGACAACAACGAAAATTCTGACCAAACACGCAATGGAAAACCTTGCGCGATCCGGCATTACACCATTCCTCTGATGAATGATCCCCGTCCAGCTACAGGCAGCATGGAAGCAGCGCACCATACAATTGAATTGACACCGCTGCGGTTCAAGCAGAAGCTGGAGGCGATGCAAAGCTATGCCGCCAGCGCGGGAGGAATCCTGCAGGAGGAAGTGGGAGATGCGTTTCACAACTTTGGTGAACAAGCTTTCGCTCGTGAGTACCTGTTTGCGGCTGCCGCGCCAGGGCAAGAACCGGAACGGCGTTTCTCGCGACAAAAACCCTTTTATGAAACCTATGGAGAACAAAAAGTTGCTGCCGGCCGTTATCAATCTGTCATTCGTTTCCACGAACATGTTCTGCCAATTGTGAATCACCTTCGCAAGAAGGTATCGGACACGCGGGCGGATGCGCAGGGATGAAGCTGCAATGAGGGTGCTAATAACCAATAACACGCTGGATAACCGCGCCGGGTCCGAGGTCTACGTGCGTGATCTCGCGCTCGCGCTGTTGCGGCGCGGCCATAATCCGGTGGCCTATAGCACGCGGCTCGGGATGGTCGCCAACGAGTTGCGCGAGGCGACCATCCCGGTAATCGACGACCTCGGGCTGCTGACGGCGGTTCCGGACATCATCCATGGACAGCATCATCTGGATGCAATGACCGCCATGTTGCATTTCCCTGATACGCCGGCTGTCTACTTCTGTCATGGTTGGCTGCCTTGGGAGGAGATGGCGCCGCACTTCCCCACTATACAGCGCTATGTCGCGGTCGACGACCTTTGCCGGGAACGCCTGCAATGCTTGCACGGCATCCCCGGCGAGCGCATCCGGATGATCCGCAATTTTGTCGATCTGCGGCGTTTTGCGCTACGCGGCGATCTGCCCGCGACCCCTCGCCGCGCGCTGGTCTTCAGCAATTACATAAACGAGAATGGTTGCCTGGGCATTTTGCGTCAGGCTTGTGCCGACCGCGGCATCGAGCTGGATGCCATCGGTCTTTCCGTTGGGCATAGTGAAGCCCGGCCCGAGCAGATCCTCGGCCAATACGATATTGTATTTGCCAAAGCACGGTGTGCGCTTGAGGCGCTCGCCTGCGGGACAGCCCTGATTGCTTGCGATGCCGCCGGCCTGGGCGGCATGGTCACGCCGGGCAATTATGAAAGATTTCGCGCGCTGAACTTCGGTATTCGCACCTTACGTGATCCCATTACTGTCGAAGCCATTACCAGGGAGATCGATCTGTACGATGCAATCGGCGCCCGCGGAGTCACTCAACGCGTACGATCGGAAGCGGCCATGGAACCGGCAATCGATCAGATTGTCGATGTGTACCAGGAAGCGGTAGATGCGCATCTTGCCGCTCGAACTTCGAAATATTTGGAAAAAGAACATGATTACCGTGCTCATTTCCTCACTGCCAGCGATTACCTTCGCGGGGTTGCAGATTTCACCAAGGGCCGCTACCGTGCCGAGCAAGAGCGGGACCAGGCGCGGGTCGAAGCGGCGGCACAGCGTTTACGTACAGAACAAGCCGAGTCTGAGCTGGCGAGAATTCGCAACTCGCGTCTCTGGCCTGTCGTGACCTCACTCTACCGCTTGAAGAACGCCGTATGGAATCGTCCCTTGGCTACGCTAAAAATACGTCAGGATAATCTCCGCAATGGAGACAATCAGGGCATTCATGGTAGCCATGCTTTAGACGACCACCCCCGGATATTCGAACAAATCTACCAGCATAATTCATGGCAAAGTGCTGAATCCCGGTCCGGACCGGCTCGACCTTGAAACGAACCGAGGTGTTGCGACACGAATTACCTGCCGTGCTAAGCAGGCTGGGCATTCGAACGCTGGTCGATGCGCCATGTGGCGACTGCAATTGGCGCCAGCACATCGAAATCGACCTGGATGCCTACATTGGCGTCGATATCGCCCCTGCATTGATCGAGGATAATCGCCGGCGCTACCGGGATTCCAACTGGAAATTCGAAGTTGTCGACCTGATCAAAGATCCGCTGCCTACGGGCGATGCCGTACTCTGCCGCGATGCCCTGATCCATCTGTCACTTGCAGATATTGGCCGGGCTCTTTCCAATATTCGCCGCTCAGGGGCAAAATATCTGCTGGCAACCAGCCATGAAGCAATTAGCGTGAATACCGACATCACTACCGGCGGATGGCGTTCAGTGAACCTTATGCTGGCACCCTTTAATCTTTCGGCTCCGCTGGAACGCATTGTTGAAAACCCGCAGACCGGCAAGATACTGGGCGTATGGGCGCTGGGCAAACCATGACTCGGCCCGTCCGCGATCTCGAATTGCCAGGTGGCGTCCAGGACCAGCCGCGTCCCATCGATACCGCCGTTGTGGGAGTGGGCTATTTCGGCAGCCTGCACGCGCTATGTTACTCGAGGTTGCCGGGCAGCCGGCTGCGGGCGTTGGTCGATCCGGATCCAATGACGAAATCCTTTGCCGACTACCTTGGCGTAAGCTGGTTCAGTCATCTCGCCGATCTCCCATCCACGGTGCGTGCGATATCGGTAGCGACGCCGGTCGCCACGCACTATGCGCTGACAAAAGCCCTGCTTCAGCGTGGGTTGGATGTGCTGCTGGAAAAACCGATTGCAGAAACCGCGGCACAGGCAGCAAAACTGCAGATCATGGCGGACGCAAAATGTTGTGTTCTGCAGATCGGCCACATCGAGCGCTTCAATCCTGCTTTTGCCGCCGGCCCGGCCTTGCTGTGCCGGGCTCATACCATCCAGACGGTACGTACTACGCATCGCAAGCCACGTGCGGGCGCATTGGATGTGGTGATCGATTTGATGATTCATGACCTCGACCTGGTTCTGCATGGGGTAGCTTCCCCCGTGGTCGAATTTCATGCCTCGGGCAGCAGTCATCATTTGACCCCTATCGATGAAGCACAAGTTGAGCTAACTTTCGCTAACGGTTGCCGCGCGTCTCTGCGCGCGCACTGGGGCTCAGGCGCAAGAAAAGAAGACCGGTGCATGACTGCGGAACTGCACGACAATGAAACCTGGACCATTGATTTCCGGCGCCGAATCACCTACCGTAATTTCCCCACGGGTCTCTCGCGCCCCGACAATACCCACAACCCTTCCCTCCCCCATTCTGCGCCCGGAATACAGCAAGACGCGCTGAGCCTGCAACTCGCCTCTTTCCTGGAGGCTTCGCGCAACCGCGCAGTACCGCGGGTCACTTCGGGAGAAGGCCATGCAGCGCTATCCCTGGCGCAGCAGATCCGGCAACGGATACTCGACGACGCCTGATGATCGTACCGCAATTGGATCTGGGTTCAGAGTATCAGCAATTACGCGTCGAGATCGATGGTGCGGTGCAGCGGGTACTCGCAAGCGGCAACTTCATCGGCGGCGCTGAAAACGATGCATTGGAACGCGAGTTGGCCGACTACATCGGGGTTGCTGAGGTGGTCTGCGTCAACTCCGGTACGGATGCACTGCTGCTCTCGCTGAAGGCGTTGGGCATAGGTGCGGGCGATGAGGTAATCGTGCCGGGTTTCACTTTTTTCGCGACAGCGGAGGCAGTTTGTCTGGCTGGCGCCCAACCGCGTTTCGCCGACTGCTCAGCCCAGCATTATAATATCGACGTGGATAGCGTACGGCGGGCTTTGACGCCTCGGACGAAAGCGGTTATTGCCGTCCATCTTTTTGGGGAACCTGTTGACCTCGCGCCACTGCAGCAATTCTGCGGAAACCATGGCTCTGTGGCTGATCGAGGACGCGGCGCAAGCAATCGGCGCACAGTATCGCGGTCGCAGCGTCGGATCATTCGGCGTCACCGGCGCCTTCAGCTTTTATCCTACGAAAAATCTTGGCGCATACGGAGACGGTGGCGCAATTACCTGCAATGATCCGGCCTTGGCTACACGGCTACGCAGCCTCAGAAATCACGGTCGCCAGAACCGCTATCAGCATACCGAAATCGGTTGCAACAGTCGTCTCGACGAGATCCAGGCAGCTATTTTACGGGTCAAGCTTCCTTATCTGGATGAGTGGAATGCGCAACGCCGACAACTTGCCACTCTTTATCAGGAAGCGTTGCGCGGTACCGCCTGTGGTTGGCCGATAGCTATAAAAGATAGTATTCCTGTCCATCACCAGTTTGTCGTTACCCATCCCCGGCGCAACGCACTGCAAATATTCCTGGCTGAGCGCGATATCGCGACTGCCGTGTTTTATCCCATCCCCTGCCATCTACAACCGGCTTTCTCCGTATCGCATGCCGGGGTATCACTGCCGCTGGCCGAGCGCCTCGCTGATCAGGTGCTGGCCCTGCCCATCTTCCCCGCACTGCCTGAAGAAAAAGTAGCGCACATCGCGAAAATGATACGGGTCTTTGAGCAGCGATTTCCAATCGACGTGGAATATTTGCCTGTCCGAAAAGCGGCGCCAGCAATTAGCGATCAATAGAAAACTGTTTGGCCTGGAAAAGCCTCGGCGCTACCCGTAAATGATTTATAGCTGCATGAGTATGAGGTAGCTCATCATTAGCGGATCTGCTCGTGCAAGAGGCCGGCCGGTCGGCTATTCTGAAGAATTCAGGAATAAGTCCTCAGGAAGCGCCTGCCTGTTCTAGTCGTGCGTAAGCGGCTTCTCAGTGAACAGATACTCTTTCAGTTCGGAGGAAAACTTCGCATCCTTACGCCGAATCCATTCCAGCACCATGGAGGCATGCTCCTTCTCTTCATCACGATTATGCATGAGAATGGCTTTGAGTTCCTCATCCTTGCACGCGTTTACACGCTGGTTGTACCAATCGATAGCCTCCAGCTCTTCCATCAGCGACACGATTGCGCGGTGCATGTCCCTCGTTTCATCGGACAACTCTTCAATAGGTTCATGGTAACCAACACTTGACATTGCTTGCTCCCTTTTTGTGGACAATAAATTTCATTGGATGCTTTTATTGGTTCAGGTGAGATTTCTGCGGTCATGGCTATGTTAGCAAGTGATGCTGTGGCTGGGACCTTACAGATCACCGTTGTGTAATCATGTAAGCCATACCCCAGCTCCATACCTGGATTGGGCTAAGTCGAACTAAGTTTAACAGAACCGCATATTACAACTAGAGAGACGTTGACCTTTTGCCGGGCCATTTTCAAATGACCTAGGTTTTTATCCTGTACAGTTTAAAGAAGAGTGAGCACGCCATCCCAGAGGTACGCGATGAATGGTATCGGGTCGCCCGGATTAGCTGTATGGAAATGTATCCCCCTGCGCGCTCTACTTCGCCAGATAATTGCCGCAGCGGGGAGGAAATCTGGCAAGCAGATCCTTGGAATTTTCAAGACGTATGTTGGGGTAAGGCACGAATTCCAACATTTCGTGCTGCTCAAACATTCGAGTTCCATTCGTCACGCTGTACGGGAGATTGGCCCCAAAGTAGGTCGGGCTCCGCCCGACGATCAAGAAACGATGTCGGGCGGAGCCCGACCTTGTATGATCGAAATTGTTCTGATTTTGGTTAAAGGTGCCGGTAAGATCATCAGTTCACTGGGGAAGCCGTCCCGACCTGAAGACAGACCTGTTTGGTCTGAGCTTGTGTGTAGATTGGCTCCCCGCCCTATTCGCCGATACCGCGGAGTATCCCAGGCTTTGAGCCTGTATTCGCAAGGATGGTAGGCGCTTATGCAGGGTCAGGGAACCAGTGTCCATTGTATCTTAACCTCATTGCAGGATTCATCATGACCCCTGAAACAGCTGTATCCACCCAGAGTGCTGCCGTCTTCGCCGGCATTGATGTCGGTGCCGCGGAGTTGATGGTAGTAATCCGCAAAAACGCCGTGTCCATGAAAGGTCAGAAGTTTGCCAATACCCCGGCGGATCGGCTGCGCCTGCTCAAGCGGCTCTCAAGGTTTCCCGACATAACGGTGTGTCTGGAGGCAACCGGCGTGTATCACTTCGACTTGGCGCTGACACTGGCCGATGCCGGGGTGCGGTTGATGGTGCTCAATCCCAAGGCCGCGCATCACTTTGCCAAGGTGCTGCTGAAAAACAGCAAGACCGATGCGGTGGATGCGGATACGCTGGCGCAATACGCCGAGCGCATGCCCTATCAGGCCTGGGTGCGCCCCGTCACCGAAGCCCTGATGCTGCGTGCGCTTGCCCGACGTATCAATACGCTGACGCGTAATAAGGCGGCGGCCAAGAATCAGCAGCATGCGCTTGTCTTCAGCCCCCAGACGCCTAAAGCTGTCCTGCGTGACTTGAAGCTGTCCATTGCACAGTTGGAGAAGCGCATTGATCAGCTCGCTACGGAAGCCCTGGCACTTATCCAGGCGTACCCCACGCTGGCGCGCCCGTTCGCCTTGCTGCTCACGGTCAAGGGTATCGGCCAGACCAGCGCCATCGCTCTCCTGGGAGAGTTGATGCTGTTGCCAGCCGGGTTGACCCACAAGCAGTGGGTCAAGGCCGCCGGATTGGACCCGCGCTACTTCAAATCGGGAACCAGCGTGGAGAAACGCGCGCGTATTTCCAAGGCGGGCAACCATTATATCCGCCAGGCTCTGTATCTGCCGGCCTTGAGCGCTAAAACGCATGACCCGCATGTCAAGGGCTTCTTCGAACATCTGGTCACCCACGGCAAAACCCCTTTGCAGGGAGTATGCGCCGTCATGCGTAAGTTGCTGCATGCGATTCATGGCATGTTCGCCCATGACCAGCCGTTCGATAATTCGCGGTTCTATGCGCTGCCGGAATGATCGAAAAAAAACAGAAATAGCGTTGACAGCGAACAGAGTATCTA
>CAWKMH010000103.1:0-11208 GCA_963850515.1 uncultured beta proteobacterium | reverse complement strand
TATTGCCGCCATCGTGTTCGTGGTTGTCGAGTCTGTCGTCGGTATGGTATGTCCGCTGACATTATTGGAAGACAGGCTGCGCGGCGGGGGAAGCGGCGGTAATTTCATTCAGCATTGGCTGCACCGCATACTTTTCTACGATGTGCCGGAATGGGCATTGGCAACAATCTACGTATTTTTTGCGGTTCTCGTCATTATTACTTTCAGGCTGCTTCCGCCGCGTCCTCGCAAACGTCACCCATGAGCCTGGTCCAGCTTTACTGCGATAATTGACCCGGCTTTAAGCGGAAGGTAAAGTTGGCGAGGAAGATTGATTTTACTCTTAAAATCCGCGCAATTGCTGCCAGTTGCCTCTCAGGATAACCGTGCCGCTATGTCCCCGATAATGCTGCTGCACCGTTTCAAAAGCCACCGACGCCTGGTTATCGGACTGGGCAGTTTAGTTGCCCTCATTGTGCTATTCGGGCTGCTCGGTTATTTCTGGCTGCCGGGGTACGCCAAGACCAAGCTTGAAACTTTGCTGACAGAAGCCGTGCATCGTCCTGTGACAGTGCAATCAATCGACATTCAACCTTATACGCTGGAATTGACCGTGCGCGGTTTTCGCGTGGGTGAAAAGGAGGCGGAGTCGATGCGGAGAAAGCACTTTTTTCCGTTGACGAACTGTACGTCAACCTTAGCAGCTGCTTCGATTGCGCGGCGTGCGCCGGTAATCAGCTCCGTATCAATAAAAGCGCCAGCGCTGCGTCTGGTTCGCGAAGACGAAAACCGCTTCAATATCACGGATCTGATAGAAGACTTCATGAATACGCCCCGAGCGCCGAGGGCGGCAAGACCATGTTTTCGGTGAGTAATATCGTCGATCGAGGGCGGTCGCTTCGAATTTGTCGATCGGCTCAAGAAGATCATCAGGATATCTCCGAAATCAGCATTGGGATACCCTTCATTGCGAACTTTGAAAATGACGAGGAAACTCGGTTGAGCCGCATTTCAGCGCCAAGGTCAATGGCGCTCCGCTTGACTCTAAAGGCAAGGCTACGTCCCTTCACGCAGAAATCGCGAAGCCACGCTCGAACTCAAAGCTTAAAAGACGTCGATTTGACGCGAATAGACGAATATTCACCATCCCGCTCGGCATCAGCCTCCTGTCCGGCTACTTTGATAGCGACTTATTTGTTGACGTTTACCCAGGTCGATGGGCAAGCGCCAAATATGGTATTTGACGGGCCAATGCGCGCTACGGAAGTTGAGATAGAGAATCGGGCGGTGGAAGTGCCCTATACCGCAAAACTCGAGCAGCTCGACCTTAAATTGACCGAAATCAATCTGAACGGGCTAGAAGCCTTCACATATTGCACTGGCATTGGCTGAAGTCGCGTTAATTCGCACCGGAGACCCCGAACCGGTCCTGAGCCTGCCCAAGCTAAACCTGGATAAGGTCGCGATCGATACCGAGGCGCCAGAGTGTCGCACTGGGTTCGGTTGACGCTTGATCGATTTCAAGGAGTTCCGATGCGTCGTGAAGCGGATGGCCGACTCGACCTCGTCAAGTTTTTTTTCCGCACCGCCCGGCAAAGCAGCCGAAACCGGAGGCGACCCCTGCCACCAGCGAAGAAAAATAAGCCATGGACAGCTCAGCTTGGCAGCTTGCAATTGATAGCCGCGGCACTGCGCTTTGAAGACCGCACGCTGCCAAACGGTGGTGCCGATGGTCGTCAATCCTCTGGATTTAACCCTGTCCGATATCGACTTGAACGGTGCAACACCGCTGAGGCTGGCATCTGAAGGCCGCAGGTAAATAAAAATGGGAGCCTTGAGACAAATGGGTTCCTGGCATGGGCGCCGTTGATGGCTGATCTTGCTATAAATGCCAAAGAATATTGATCTTGTCGCGCTGCAAGGCTGGGCTGGCGACAAGTGGAATGCCTTGCTGACGAGTGGTTCGATATCCTTCGATGGCAACGTCAAGGCCGATGGGTCACCACTGAAAGTGGCACTGAACGGCGAAAGCCGTTTCACCAATTTTAACGTTCTACAAAAGATAAACATGGCGGACCTTTTGCGATGGCGAAGCCTTGATGTCAGCGGCATACCAGTTTGTCAGTGATCCGCTTTCGCGTCGATATCAAGTCGATTGCGATTGCCGACTTCCTCGCTCACGTCATTGCTTACTCCGAAGGAGAACTCAATTTCAAACATATCGCCGCTCAAAACGATAACAAGGAACCGTCCCGGGCAAACAGCCCCGGCTGCGACCGCCTGTCAGCGCAACGAGCAAGCAACTTCCGACGTCGCCGCAAAGACCATCGCTGGAGAATTCTCCTCCAAACCATCGTCAAAAAAGCCCCTGCCTGTTCGTGTCGGTCGTATTGTGATGACCGGAGGCAACGTTAATTTCCATGACCAGTTCATCAAGCCCAATTACCGCGCCAAGCTGACGGGACTTGCCGGCCGCGTTGGCCCCCTTGATCCGAAAAAGCCCGGTGAAATAGATATCCGCGGAGCGGTGGACAAAACCGCGCCGCTAAAAATCGTGGGCAAGGTCAATACCCTTGGCAGCGAACTTTTCCTCGACATCACGGCGACCGCGAAGGGATCGATATGCCGACTTTCAGCCCTTATTCCGGTAAGTACATCGGTTACGCAATCGAAAAAGGCAAGCTTTCGGTTGATATACATTATCACGTTGAAAAAGGGGAGTTGACAGCGGAAAACAACGTTTTCCTCGATCAATTAACCCTCGGCGAAAAAGTTGAAAGCCCGGATGCGCTGTCGATCCCGGTGAGTCTGGCGTTGGCATTGTTGAAAAACCAGCGAGGAGAAATCGATGTCCATCTGCCGATAAGCGGCTCCATCAATGATCCACAATTCAGCATAGGCGGGTTGATCGTCAAGGTCATTCATTAATTTGCTTACAAAAGCCGCGACTGCGCCCTTCGCCATGCTGGGCTCGCTTCTTTCGGCGGCGAAGAGTTATCGGAGATAGATTTTTCGCCGGGTTATGCGCAGATTACGCCTGAAGCCGAAAAACGCCTCGAAGTGTTATCTAAGGCGTTGATAGACCGGCCTGCACTTAAACTTGAGATTACAGGCCGAGCCGATCCGGCGCATGATCCGGAGGCCTTGAAACGCATGATACTTGAACGTACCGTAAAAGCGCAGAAGCTATCGGAAAGCGTCAAAAAAGGAGAAACGGTCGCATCGCTTGATGACGTTGAGCTCAAGCCCGATGAGTATGAAAAATACCTGACGGTGATCTATAAGGATTCAAAATTCGCGAAGCCGAAAAATATGATTGGTCTTTCGAAAAGCCTGCCAGTACCGGAAATGGAGCAGTTGATGCTGGCAAATATCGACGCTGGGGATAGCGAAATGCGCGAACTTGCCGAGCTTCGGGCCGAAGCCGCGCGGGACTGGCTGGTTGGGCAAGGCGGTGTTCCAAGCGAGCGAGTATTTGTGCTTGCGCCAAAAGTCGAGCCGGAAGCCAGATAGCCAGAAATCGGGAAGCCGGGCAGAATTCTCGCTCAGGTAAATGCTGCCCAGCCTTGGCCGCGAAGATTTCCGAAAATTGCTCGGAAATCTTCGCGGCCATATTGTCCATCGATCTATATCCTGCTGCTTTAAAACTCGACTTGAACCTGTGTCAAGAAAGAACTCAAGTCAGCCTTGTTAAAACCGGCGGTGCGAGCAATGGCGGATCCTGCCGTGTTCACATTTAGAATGTGAACAATGTTGTTCTGTATTTTAATATTGGGGTGAGGGTACCAGTTCAGGCGCAAACCTGCACCATATCCGCTTGCCCCCCTCTGATTACTCCGCTGTTCAAGTTGATATAATCATAACCGGCGGCGACTTCCCAAGCTCCCCAGCCTGAACCGTTCCATTGAAAATTCTGCCTGGGTTTTATTCGGTTCGCCGCACCATTTTTGACATGGTAGGCTTTGGATTCGCCGGTTAAAAAGTAACTGGCAAAACCATAGTAGCCGGTAAAATGCTCGTTGTCATAACCCAGCCCATTTATATTCGTTCGCAAATATTCCCCTTGAACCGAGAATGGACCATGAACCAGCCAGCCCTCCGCGCCAAAGCGGTCGTAACTGTCTATTCGGCGCGAGCCCGGTGCACCCTTGTTTCCTACGCTCAAGTTGCCGGTATTCAGCATATTGGTGCGATCTACGTTGGTTCCCGGAAAGGCAAAGAATGCCATCCCGCCCCCTCCCCCAGCCTTGAGCAGGGGCGTAGTCACTATTTGTGCCATGCGGCGTTGGTATTGGGTGTTGACAGCGGTGTGCCCAGCTGAAATTCCCACATGCAAGAATTTGGTTTCGTCTTCCATCCACGGCCGGCCTGTTATCCGGCCGATGCCTTCCCAGCCGGAATCGCCTGAACCATTGTTGCGGCTAACGTTGCCTGCGGTATTAACCGAGGTGGAAGCGGCAGACCAGGCCCCGATGGGTTCGGTCTGAAAAGCGACTCCAAACTGAAAACGCGGCACCGCATAATTGACCCCGAGACCGGTTTTGTAGGTATTGGGATTGTCGACAAACGAATTGACGGACATATGACGTTCGATGAATGTAAGATAGCGGTTACTGGCCGCTTCTTCCAGGCTGAAAGGTTCTTTAAATGAACCGACCTTGACTGAAAACGGCTTGGTCACGTTCAGCCGCGTGTAAGCGTCAGTAATCCCCGACGCTACAGAACCGTTACCTCGACTGAAGTCGTACTCGAATTTGTAATCCCAGATTTTGAAAAAAGTACCTTCAACGCCAAGGCGAGCACGGCGGAGCGTTGCGCCGCTATTCCATTCGTTTGGCAGGTTGCTGCCGGTAGCGGGCAAAACATCGTTGATGAAATTGTATTGTGAACCTACCTGCATCCGCCCATTGATCGCAAATGTAAAATTGCCATCTTTACTTGCAAAATGCGGCGCACTATCAACAAATTCGATGTGAGCATTTTCTGTTTCCTTGACCCGCTCTTCCAGCGACGCGATATCACTGGCAAGACGCGCTCCCATCATCTTTGATTTTAATTCTATATCTCTACGGACCGCGGTTAAATCAGCTGTTTCCGTTTTTTCCGCTGCTATGGCGCTGGTATTATCTGCTGTCCTGTCTAGTCGCTGTTATTCGGAGTTTTATCTGCTGTTTTAGGCGTGTCTTCTTTCACGAAAGAACCTATATGGACGCGGCCAGGTCCAGGTTTTGCGTAAAGCTGCTCGGTCTTGGTATCGACATAGAGATCAATGGCAAGTGCGGTGGTGGATAGGCTTGAGCCTAAAATGGCTGTGATTGCCAGCGTAAGTCTGGATAATTTCATTTAGTTTTTCTCTTCACGGTTATTTATCAAAACCGGTTGCGAGAATACTGCAGGGAAATGTCCGTTTAATTGCAGTTTTGTAACAGTTTCATGACAAAGATGATGAGTTTGGCGAGTGAGACGGGATGGGAAATAGCTTGAGATAAGCGTGATAAGCGAGTCCATGGCCTGTCCATTAAACGGATGGAGGATCGCAACGCCCTATTCCGGCGGACGCTCCTGCGTTCCACTTTTCTTGTTGCCGTGATAGTCTATGTGCTGAGTTACTTGAACTATCAGGTAAACCGCTTTAACCTCAAACTCCCCTTAAGATCCGTTAAACATTAGAGAGGAAAACAATGGAAATTCATGTATATGACACTTATGTCAAGGCGAAAGATGGTCACACCATGCACTTTGACGTATTTACCGGCGTAAAAGACGACAAGAAAGCAATCGAGTATGCGAAACAGTGGTTAACCTCGATTGGCGAAGGCGACGCGACGGTTACCAGTAAAGAGTGTAACTTTTGCCACAGCCAAAGCGCGCCGCCAAATGTCACCGACGCAATCAACAAGGATGGGTATTTCATTTACAAGATGGAAGGGTGCGGGTTAGCTTTCACCTGAGAAGAAATGGAATGAGCATCAAGGAAGCATGCCGGTGAAAGCTGTCGATGAATTTCAAAGACGATGAATACCCGGCACGCTTTGCTGGCCTTCATCACTGGCTGTATGAAAAGCCTGGGTATTTTCGGGCTTATGTTTGGTTTCCCCGCTATGGGGTAGCGAGCTGGTCAAAACTATCGAACAGGTCAAGCCCTCGATAGTTGGAATCGGAACTGTTCAGATGACCCGGTCCCCCCCCGTCAATTTTTTGGGGACCGGCTTTGTGCTGGACGATGGCCTTCATGTGGTTACCAATGCTCATGTTGTTCCGGAGGTCCTGGATATTGCGAACAAGGAGTCCTACGTCGTGATTACAGGCAAGGGCAAGCAGCCGGAACTAAGGGTTGCCACTATCGTTGCCATCGACAAAGATCATGATCTGGCACTGCTGAAAATCAGCGGCGTCGCTTTACCCACAATGAAGCTTGGAGACGCAGAAAAAGTTCGGGAAGGGCAGGATCTGATTTTTACGGGATTCCCGATCGGTATGGTCCTGGGATTTTATCCGGTTACTCATCGTGCCATGGTTTCTTCAATAACGCCCATCATTTTGCCCGCACACAATTCGAGGCAGCTCAATGCGAAGATGATCGGCCAGTTGCAGAAATCTGCTTATGCAGTATTTCAGCTTGACGGCACCGCCTATCCCGGTAGCAGCGGAAGCCCTCTCTACGATCCCGAAACCGGACTGGTATATGGCGTGATCAATATGGTATTTGTAAAGGGTAAAAAGGAGGCCGCGCTCAGCAATCCGAGCGGTATTACGTATGCCATCCCCGGCAACTATATTCGCGAGTTGTTGCAGCAGCGCAAATAACAAAGATAAGTAAGATCCTGTTCAGAAATGCGTTCGAATCTGTTCCTCGGCACAGCCTGGTCCGCTTGTCACCAAAAGCCAGAGCATAAGCTGGATATTATGCGGACGTTAAGAAAAACTTTAAAGTTTGAGCATAATGCAATACCGCTGGAAGCTAACCGCAAATGAAACTGGGCTACATTACCTTTAATATCTGATGACTGAGCTGTAAGGAGGAACGATGCAAATGGTCACCGTGGCAATAGCCGATACGGATCCCGGGCGGCGCATAAAATTAGAACAATACTTGCAAGGCGGGCCGGGCATTAAGGTGCTTAGCAAATATCATGCCAGCTAAAAATGATATAAAGCATCAGCTCGAGCCCGATACTGCCGTTATACCCATTGACGACGTCGTTGCCAGGATCAGCCAGCTGAAGCCCCGCATTGTTTTTGTCAACCTGGATCAGTCTATCGGTGGAGATTTTGCTTTGCTGGAGGCTTTGCATCGCGAATGCCCCGAGACGCTCGTATTGTTATTAACCGATAAATCGGTCCAGGAGGAGCAGATAATACAAGCGTTGGCGAATGGTGCGCGCGGGTATTTGAGCCATGAAGCAGACCCATTTTATTTTTTAAAGGCTGTGCATGTCGTTGATCGTGGCGAGATCTGGGTAACACGTAAAATGCTCGGTAAAATTATGGATAAGGTATTGCACTAATCCGGGTTTTGAGGGGAGACATTCTTGATTTTGCTTGCTAGTCAGTTTCAAGACGACCTGTATCGATGGGAACAGGGGGTGCGGCGGCGTTGCTCCGGTGTTCTGTTCAACCAATCTGGATTCGCTCAGGGACGAATTGGTACGCCTAAAACCGCAGATCCTCTTGCTCGATCATGATTTACCAAAACTGGATGGGCCAAACGGAATCGCGGCGCTCATGAAATTGAATCCGGAGACTAAAGTCATTATTTTGAGCTACCCGATTGCCGACGAGATCGAATGGGCATTATTCCGAACGGGAGTAAGGGGGTGTTGCCAGCGCGACGTGAAACCTGAGCAGCTCAAAAGTGCCGTTGTGGCTGTTCAGCAAGGCGAGTTGTGGATTCGGAGATCGCATAGCTGGCATCTGCTGAATGAACTTGTCACGATTACGCGGGAAAAGAACAAAATCAAAGAGGCGGTTGGGGAGTTGACTTGCGAATTTAACCCGACGCGAATATGAAATTGCCACGCTTGTCGGAAATGGTGAAACCAATAAACAAATCGCGCGGCGGCTGGCTATCACGGAGCGTACAGTGAAGGCTCATTTACCGAGGTCTTTCGCAAGCTGGACATTGCCGATCGGCTCAAACTGGCGTTGATTGTGAAGGGCTCCATCTCGTCACATGACTCGACCCAGATCGGCCATTAGCAGCCAGATATTTTCGCTCTCGCGTTTGTTATTTCATCCTGATCAGGTCGCTGCTACAGCGCAGCAAATTCATGGGGATTCAATAAATAATAAGTGTTACGCTTGTACTTGCACCGCCGAGCCTCGGTTCAAAGCATTGTTCCTCTTTATAGTTCCCCATTCACTTTTCGCTACGCAAACACGCAATTGACGAGGTGAATTGCGTCTAGCTCGTACACACCCATACGGTGCCCAAGCCTCCCCAGTTCTGGGGAAGCATTAATCTGTTTTAAAACCGCAAAGAACTCCAATTGCTCGTTAGCGTACCAAAGTCCAATTGTTCTTGCCGGTGAACTTGATATGATGCATATAGGACTTGAGTTTAGCTGGCTATATAATTAATACTTTCGTAAATTCAAGGTTTATCCGCATTGATTTTGTCGTTACCGGCAGTGCCCGGAACTGAAGGCGTGCTCGATCGTTTGCAATAGTTTAAAGAACTCATCCTGTAAAAAAGGTCTGCTGCCTTATCCCGCGGAGGCAAAAAACTGCTCAGGTGATCGGTGAACCAAACAACGTTAATAATCTTTTCAACATTTACGGTGCAGCGCAATAATATCAAAGGCACGGCGGGGACATTTTGATCGGGGGCCTGCAAACATTTAACTGGAAGTAAACTTTAACCAGTGTCGCTTGAGAGCGGCCTGCGCTGACCTTCAACTGAGCGAGAGTGCCTATGAGCTCACAAGACACCGATAAGGGATGAAAATTGTTTCGGATTTATAACCACTTCATTTCCAGAACCGTGATCCTGCTTATCAGTGCCGAAATTCTCGTGCTGATGTTCATGGTATATCTCGGCGCAACTATTCGTTTTTTTGATCATACTGACCCCTTCCCCTCTTTCTCGTCCTTGTTTCCCGAGGCGGCGACTTTCACCTTTGTCATGATCCTCTGCATGTCCGCCATGGGGTTATATCAACTGGATGCCCGCCTGGATATCAAGGACACTTTATTCCGGCTGATGCCTTCCATGATGCTTGGATTCGGAATAACGACGCTGATTTTTTATTTGCTGCCGGATCTCTATCTTGGCCGCGGCATATTGGGGCTGGTAATGCTTTTTGCTCTGTCAGGGATTCTCCTGACACGAGCGGCTTTCTTAATGGTCGAGCCTGGGAATTCTGGAGTCTCGGGCCATCGTATTAGGCACAGGTGGCAAAGCAAAGGAGTTCGTCGAACAGACTAAAGAAAACGAGTCGGGACAGAGGGGATTCAAGATCATTGGCTTTGTCCCGCTGCCGGATGAAGAACTTCATGTGCCAGCCTCTGCCGTTTTGCCGAAGGTGGATTCCTTGGTATCTCTCGCCAATCGCTACGGGGCAGGGGAGATCATTATCGCGATTCAGGAACGTCGGGGGGGTGTTTTCCTATTCAGGACCTGCTGGAATGCAAGCTGAACGGGATAAAGGTGACCGACTCAGCCGCGTTTTTTGAGCGTGAGCGAGGGCAAATTCGAGTGAATACCCTTTACCCGAGTTGGCTGGTTTTTGGCGGCGGATTCGACCAAAGCCTGCTCAGATCCGGTATTAAACGCGTTTTCGACTTGGCCGCGAGCGGCGTCCTTCTGGCTGTCACGCTACCTGTAATGTTCATCGCCGCTCTATGCATTCTGTTCGAGGACGGCGGCCCCATTTTTTACCGACAGGAAAGGGTTGGAAAGGGCGGGAAAATATTTGTGGTTATGAAATTCCGCAGCATGCGAGCTGATGCGGAGAAGGGAGGAACGCCGCAATGGGCGGCAACCGATGATCCGCGGATAACACGGGTGGGCGGGATTATTCGTAAACTGAGAATCGATGAGCTTCCCCAGATATTGAATGTCTTGAATGGTGACATGAGTTTTGTCGGCCCCCGTCCGGAAAGGCCTTATTTTGTACACCAGCTTTGCATGGAAGTGCCCTATTACAATGTCAGGCACAGTATCAAGCCGGGTATAACCGGATGGGCCCAAGTGCGCTACCGGTATGGCGCGTCGGTAGAGGACGCCATCGAAAAGCTGCAGTACGATCTATATTATGTGAAGAACCACAGCCTGTTTCTTGATGTAATTATCCTGATAGATACCGTCGAAGTTGTCGTGCTGGGGAAGGGTGGAAGATGATGTGGGGCGCCTGAGCAAGACCCTGCGCGGACGCGGCGGCGTTACGGGATGGGATGCGCGAAAGGCGGCGAACCGAATGGTGTGCCCGCTCAGGGCGGGACGACGCCTCTCCAAGGAAGGCGCGACGCCAGAGCGGGATACCGGAGCCAGAAGCGCGACCGCAGCATCTGGCACTACCCGATTGCCGCTTCGTATTATCTCTCAAGCAATGCTTTAGGGTACCTCCTCTCAACAAAGCAGGTTGCCCGCAAAGCCGCCATCCCTTCGCTCCGCTCGCAAGTGAGCGGCAAAATGGGGCACTCACGTCGTTGCCCATCTTGGCATGTGGGGCAAACCAAGACCTTCGCCGCGCATCCCGTGATCACCCCGATTTTTGCAACGCACTTCACTGGCAGCCTCTTTGAAGGCTCCCTTAAGCGCAGCGATATGACATGTTGACGAATATAGCGACGGCCAGCTACACAATAGCGGCAGCTGCGCATTTTTTCCTGGCTTTACTTTTGGTAACAAGCTGGCGAGGTCGTGCTGCACGGGATCATGTTACCGATAGCTTGCCTCCTTTCTGCATTCTGGGCGTCGTTGCTCGCTTATCACGCTAACCGGAATCTCCCCCTTTCGCTCCTGGCAGATGTACTCGAAATTGCCAGAAACGGAGGCTGGACTGCCTTTCTCATCATGTCGCTGGGGCTGTACCGGAAAGATGATTCATCCATCATGAAGATCAGTCCGGCCCTGGTTGCGATAATGATGATGTATATCGGATGCTTCATCGTTGCGCTGTACTCTAATGGCAACTTTGATTTTTCATCGGATAAAACGATCGACTTCATCAATAACATCGCTGGAAGCTTGGCAATGGCAATACTAGGCATGATCCTGGTGGAGCA
>CAWKMH010000102.1:0-10303 GCA_963850515.1 uncultured beta proteobacterium | reverse complement strand
GCCGGAGGAAGACTGCGACTTGCTGTTTTCCCGCCCAGTGGACTCTTTCGGGCCGCCATTCATGACTTGCAATGCGTCGCCCCCTGGACTGACTGCACCGACAGCGTTCACACATCTTCGCTGGAAAGATACCGATAAGCTGCTCGCCGACCGTGACCTGACTCAGACCATCCTGTGCGGTAATTTGGTGCCTGCGACGCAAGGGATAACGGTTACTAACGAGCGATTCACCACCATCCCCACCCCTGCCGGAGATCCGACAATTGCCGTGGCTATCATCCGTACAGGTCCGCGTGAAGCAGTAGCCCATTCGGATATTCCTTCATCGCCGCAGTACCTTTACAGCCTGAAAAAGGCGCCGCTCGCGTGGCTGGCGCCAACCACGAGGCCCACAGATGCGAATCCCCTGCCAGAAATTCTATTGGAGCAAACGGATGAAGGTTTGTCTATCAAATGGGATTGGTTGCGACGGCTACTCGATGCCGAGCAATTTGCAAATGTCTTTACACTCGATAAGGCCCGCTATCTGCCTATCGCGCGCAACTCAGATGGTTCAATCCAGTATGAGTACGATAGCGATGCCGGCGACACGGTCCGCTTTGGCGATGGAATTTTTGGTGAGATTCCACCAGATACGGCCGTTTTTCGCGCTACGTATCGTGTTGGCGGTGGAGCGAAAGGCAACATAGCCGCAGATGCCGTCTGGCAGATTGATCCAACGATTTCGGCCGCGGCAAAATTGTTGTCCGCCACCAACCCTTTCCCGGCATCGGGCGGTGCGGATGAGGAAACGGCTGAACGTGTTCGGCGGTTCGCTCCTCAAGCGTTCAGGGCACTTCAGAATCGCGCTGTGATTCCAAAAGACTACCAATACACTGCGGAAACACTTCCGTGGGTGCAGCGAGCGGGAACAGTCTTCAGATGGACGGGTAGTTGGCTTACAGTCTTCACCACGCCTGACCCCCTGCATAGCGAGCGAATCACTACTGATCAGCGAAAAGAATTGATTGACCTTCTTAATCGCTACCGTATGGCGGGGTACGAGTCTTATGTGCCGGAGCCGCAGTACGTGTCGCTGGATATCGAGGTGCAGGTATGTGCGCTGCCGGATGCATTCCGTGGAGATGTTCAGGCAACCGTCCTTGCGCGGTTGAATCCATATAGCGTCATGAACGGCCAGGCCGGGTTTTTCAACCCCGACAATTTCTCGTTCGGCGCTCCGCTGGAGCGTAGTAATCTCGAGTCGGCCATTCAGTCCTCGCCTGGGGTCGCCGGTGTCGTCTGCGTGCGCTACAAGGTGCGTGGCCGGGCACAAGAAATGGCTGAAATGCCCAATGTAGTAGGGGTTGGGGCCGATCAAATCATCCGCTGCGACAATGACTCCAGCGTTCCGGAACATGGATCGATCAAAGTCAGCATTTCGGGGGGCAAATGAGCGATTGCAAAAACGCTACCGATTCGATCTGCCCATGCGGTGCATTCGTGCATCCCAGCGTGATATTCAACCCGCCGGGAAGGGATGTCATCGCATATCGAGTAGGCAATTATTCGTCGTTTCGTCATGCCCTGCTGCAATCATCTCCCGATGAGGTGGAATTGTCCACCTACGGTCGACAACGTTACCTCGCAAATATGGCGCCCCAGCGGCCACGGCGATCTGGCAGTGCAAATGGTCGAGTGGTGGGCATATCTGGCCGATATCCTCACGTTCTACAACGAGCGTGCTGCAACCCAGGCGTATCTTCGGACAGCCGATCTGCCCGAAAGCGTCAATCGGCTGGTTCGCCTGCTGGGCTATCGGCCGCGTCCCGGCATCGGAGCGAAGGGCGTCTTGGCTGCGCTGGCCAGCAGCCCATTGCCGTTCACGTTACGTGCAGGATTTGCGGTTCAGAGCAAGCCGGGGCCGGGCAAACAGCCGCAGGTATTCGAGCTGGATACGGATACGAGGATAGGTATCACGCCGACTTCTCAAGCTTCGTTGGCGACATCATCAGGAATGGTAGGCGTGCAGCCAGCCTCTGATTCGCGCGAACGGCCAATCAAAGCCGGAACGAACACAATTGTGCTGAAGGGCGCGCCGCCCGCTGTGAAAAAAGACGATATGGTGCTGATTCTTTCGAAGAATCAGAGCAACCCCGCATTTGCAACTGCAACCGTGGCAGCCATTACACCTGGCAATGATCCAAGCATAGGCGCCATCACTACGATTAAGCTCGATCCAAACTCAAAAAAATCTAGATGCGTTGGCCGACTTTCCTGACTTACAGCTATATACGGGCGGCCAATCGGCGCAGGTTTGGCAATATCCAGCCGCGGATGGAAAGGTTATCCGCAATGTGGTCGAATCGAATTTCGTCGGCTCGAACAGATTATCCTTTTCGATGGCGGCTCGAAGGTACGGGACAATCGATATCGCATCTCTCGTGCGTGGCCTTAAGAGTAATGATCCGATTGTGATCCGGCCCTCAGTGATGGGTTCCCAGCTGGATTTCCAGTTGTTCGCCATCAAGAGCACGACCGAAGCCGTGTGGTATGCAAATCCTGATAAATATAACCGCCCAATCCTCCGGGAACAGATGTGGACCCTTTCAGTGCCCAATCCCGACACGCATATTGCCGCAATTCCTATTCCACATACGAGCCTGACGTTGACTGAAAAACTACCCGACGATTTGACGGCTATAGACAGCAGACCGGGCCAATTTTTTCGTGTGGCACTCGTGGACGAAGGCAGGGGATCTGGTTGTATTACCGCCGTCGACTGTCGATGACACTATTGTCCCGCCTGGCGGGCCGGTTGTGCTCGAACCTTCCTCGGACGCGGCTTTTCCCAACGTGCCGGCCGAAACCAAGGTCCTTGTTGAAGACTCGGTCGGAAATGGTGCGAGCGGCATGATCAATTCGGATGGGAAACTGGTGCTGGATTCCCCGTTCCGCTGCTGATTCCACCGCTTCGAGCCTACTTCAACCTGTTGCCCGTATCGCGTGGCAAGACTGTCGCTCGAGAAGTGCTTGGTAGCGGGAACGCCGCCATTCCAGGCCAGGATTTTGTGCTCCAGAATTCGCCAGTTACCTACCTGCAACGTGAAGACTCACGATCCGGCGACAATTACAGCAGTACTGTGCGCATCTGGGTAAATGACGTGGAATGGACCGAAGTCCGAAGTTTCTTTGGGCAGCCGTCCGGCGCGCAAGTATTCATCACACATGAAGACGACCAGGGCAAAACGCATGTGATATTCGGCGATGGTGAGTTTGGCGCTCGTCTGCCGACCGGCGTCAATAATATTGTGACATCATATCGTTATGGCGGTGGTGCTGATATTCCCGGACCGGGCACGTTGACAGTGGTTTTAAAACCCCAGTCGGGGCTTCAGTCTATCCGAAATCCGGTAGCGGTAGGTGGAGGCGCTGATCCTGATCCACCAGCGAAATTGCGGCGGCTGGCGCCGCGATCGGTGCTCACATTCAATCGCGCCGTTTCAGCGGATGACTATGAAGTCATTGCCGCTCAAGCTCCTGGCGTGGCCCGGGCAAAAGCAGCACTGGCATTCGACTCTGTCGAGCAGCGTCCCCGTGTGACCGTCTGGGTGGGAGATGACGCAGGGGCGGTGGCAGCCACACGAACCGCTATAGCGTCCGCAGCCGACCCCAACCGTTTTCCCGCTGTTTTATTGGCAAAGCGCGTTCAGATAAATCTTACGGTTTCGCTCGTGATCGATCCAAGGCGTAACGATCAGTCCGTATTGGACGCTGTGCGAGTTGCCGTGCTCGATCCTGACAAGGGATTGCTTGGCCTGAATGTCCTGGATATCGGCCAGTCGATCTACGACAGCCAGCTTTATGCTGCCTGCGTTGCGGTTCCAGGTGTGCTGGCCGTGAAGAGGCTGGAGTTTTCTTCCGCTGGGTCTCCAAAACAGTTGGACTTCACCACCGTCCGAGCCCGTCAAGCGGGAGGCTTGTCACTTCAGGCATCTCACAAACCAAACTTCTCATCTTTCGCGCCTAGCAAACAGATCTTCATCCGCAGGGCCTCCAGCTCCAATGCCTGTGTTGAACATCGCCATGACCCGGGCGCAGGCGCCTTTTTTCTTCTGCCCAATGAGGGCCTGACCCTCTCTGCGGAGGTTCAATGAAGCGCGATCCGGACCATTACGACGCCTATTACGCTGAAAAACTTTGGAATCTGCTGCCCGCAATCTACCGTTCGCTGGATAGCGATGAGTTTTCCAGTAATGGTCCGCTACGCGAACTCGTCAACCGAATTGGCGCGCAGGCTGCGGTTCTGAGGCGGAGCATAGACAGAACCTGGGAAGACCAGTCGATCGAAACCTGCGATGACTGGGTAATCCCGTACATCGGAGATCTGCTGGCGACCAACCTGGTGTCAAATCTTGACGCTCGCGCGCAGCGTCTGGATGTGGCCAAGACGATCTACTATCGCCGCCGCAAGGGGACGTTGGCATTGCTTGAAGAACTGGCGTTCGACGTCACAGGTTGGGACGCGAAGGTAATTGAATTTTTTAGGCGGATGGGCCGCTCGCGTCATGGTCTGGACCCGAAGATCGGCCAAGTTGAAAAAGCAGGCGATGACACTGATAAGTTGCAGCAAGCAGAGGGACTTGTCGGTCGGCTCACGCGAACCCAAATCGGAGGAACAGCGAATCTCCGAAATAACTACGGTTCTTCGAAAGTCGGCTCAGCATTCGATGAATTTTTTCACACGGCCGACTTCCGCCGGGGGCGCGGAAAAGCCGGATGGCATAATATTCCCCGGCTCGGGGTCTTCCTGTGGCGGCTTAAAAGCTTTGGACTTCCGCCGATAACACCGGTGGCGGTCACAACGCCGCCGGAATGCGCCGGCTGGTTCACCTTCGATCCCACTGGCCGGAGCATACCGTTATTCGCAGTTGCTTCTCGCAAGAGCGATCAGTATGGGAGCAAATGGGTCTCGCCCGTGGAAGAGCAACTGCCGGGTCCGATCAGCCAGATGCTGTACGATGACAACACAAAGGCCCCGTCAGATGACAGGGCAATCGAGCTGTACTCCAATTCGTTCGCTGTTTTGCGGACTCCGATTCCACAGTCCGGCACCGACATCGTGCCGGCTGATCAGGTTCGAGTTCAGACGGAGCGAGGTCGATTTGCGTATACCGGTTCCCCTCCGCAGAATGTATGGGCCACGTATCATTATGGCTTCTCTTCCGAGATCGGAGCGGGCCCATATGATCGACGCCTTAAACGTCAATCACCATCCACACCTGCTCCTCAGATATCCATCTCGGGCGGGGGCAGCGCTTTGACTCCCCGCGGCGCGGTCCCTCAAGCCGGTACACTTACGCTCGGCGACTCCCTGACTTATGCCGAAGCCGGCAACATTTCAGTGACTGGAGCATTGACGCTCCGTGCGGGCGACAAACAGCGGCCACTCATTCGCCTTCCAGCAGGCCCGGGCGGAACAGTTGCAGAATGGATTATCTCGGGCGCACCAGATAGTTCTCTCGTTCTCGACGGCCTATTTATCAGCGGCGGCGATATCGTGATTCGCGGCAATTTTCGGAGCGTCACGATCACCTGCTGCACGCTCGACCCCGGCAGTGCTTCCGAGAGGCTCAGTTTGTCATCGCCGCCCGGCAACTTCGCAATCTCAGCCGATGGGAGAGAGCTTTCTCCCACCCGCCTATGGATCGAAGCCGCGGTCGAGATGCTTACTGTCGAGCGATCAATCATAGGTCCAATTCGGACTCGGAGTGGCGGGAAAATCCAGATGCTGGATATCACCGATAGCATTCTGCAGGCTCTCCCCGAAAGCCTTGGCAGCCCACCCCAAAGCCCTCTTTCGCCCCCCGCCGAAACCGGCGATGCGGCGATCACGCTGGATAGTGGCGATGTCTGCCTCTCCCGCTGCACAGTGCTTGGCCGTATAAGCGTCCACAGGCTCCGCGTAAGCGAAAGCATCCTCCAGGACGTGGCTAGAGTCGACGATATACAGCATGGTTGCGTGCGTTTCACGGCTTGGGCCCAAGGAAGTACGTTACCCGAGAAATATGAGAGCGTGACCATACCCTCGCAAGCGGCCGTGTTTACCTCCAAGGATTTCGGACATCCGGCTTATTGCCAGCTACTCCCGACGGCCGACGCGGCCATTGTTCCAAATTCCAGCGGCACCATGCAAAACACCATCTCCGCAGGGTCGCAGGATGGGTCGGAGATGGGCGCTTTCGCCCGTGAGCGAAACCTGATCAAAGAGCGCGGGCTCCTGATCAAGTTTCAGGAGTTCATGCCGATTGGCCTGGTGCCCGTCATCATTCATGTCACTTGAATATGTGGTTGATATGCGATGCAGGGTTATGCATTGCGCTTAAAGAGGATTTATAAATGGCAAGCGATATCAGTAGAACCGATGATGGCGGACGCCAGCACTACAAAGGCGTCGTTATGCAGCAGGGCAGGGTGATTCTGGACCGGGATTTCAACGCTCTTCAGGAAACCGTCGAAGCACGAACAGATGCCGATGCGCTCGATTTCGTCGGACCCTTCGGAACGCCTGACAATGGGTTCGCGATCGACATGATCACTCCGGGCAGCCCCCCGCTATGGGTTCCGCCACCGCCGCTCAGCCCGCCGGGGGCGCATAACAGGGACTTCGCGATCAGCCCTGGCACGATGTACCTCGGCGGACAGCGGGCCGTCTTCTCCCCTGCCGATTACGGTAAGTCTGGGATCTCATATAGCTATTTCGATCAACCTGATTGGATACAGCCCGATCAACCGAAGCCCGATGCGGTGCAGGAATTCGTTTATCTGCATTTGCTCGAGCAGGAAGTCAGCGCCGTCGAAGATCCGGACCTGAGAGATGTGGCCCTCGGCGGTCCGGATACGACTCAAAGGAAACGGCTCTTGAAGCGGGTGAAGCGCTTGAAGGTTGATTCCGGAGATTGCGCCACGGCTTTCGGTCAGGCGCAGAATCTGTGGCAACAAAAAAACTTCGCGTTTGACCCCAAAACCATGCGGCTGTTACCGCAGGCATCATTAAAGGTCAGTTTCTCCACGCAGACATCTCAAGCCGATCCTTGTGATCCAGTTTCACAAGGGGGCTATCTGCAACCGGATAACCAACTCATCCGCGTGCAGATCAAAGATAGCGGCGGTACACCCAAATTGCTGTGGGCTTACGACAATGCCAGCTTCCTCTACCGCGGCAGCATCTCTGATTCGACGACCTTGTTGCTCCAGCAATCGCCTGTTGATGCCTTTCATATCCCACGCGCAGGGCAAGTGGTCGAGGTGATTCGATCAGCGCTGATCATTGACAGCGAGCAGGATGAAACCGATCCGCTCAAGCCGCGCAATATTGTGCGCTGCGTGGCCGAAGCCAGCGGCGTGGTGCGCACGCTCACAGCGAACTATCAACCTGATGATCGCAGCATCAAACTGGATACCGCGTTGCCACAGGAATATGTCACCGATACCAATCCATTATTTGTACGTATCTGGCAATCCCAGACTGATCTCAGCACGACCGGGAGTTCCACGGTTGAATTGACCGATGCGAGCAACAACAGCACAACCGGCATCGTAGTTACAATCAATATGTCTCTGGCAGGGGGGCAGCTTCAAGCGCCTATTGGCGCGTACTGGCTATTTGCGGTGCGACCCAGCACCCCGCAGGCGGTCTATCCCGAGCGATTTCTGACCGACGCACAACCGCCCGATGGGCCGCGGCAATGGGTTTGCCCGCTGGCGGTCATCAACTGGGCGGGGCAGAGTGCGACTTCACCGCCCGGCAGCCCGATCGTGTTCGGTCCGACAATCAATGACTGCCGAGAAACATTCGACAATCTTGTTGAGCTTACCAAACGAAAGCTCGGCGGCTGTTGTGTTATTACCATGCACCCGGAGGATCTTCAGGCCGACGCTGCAGCGCTACAAAAGATCATCGACAAGTTTGCCAACCGCGCACAAGGGGTCGCGATCTGTCTCACCCCTGGCACGTATTCGCTGGCGCAACCGCTGCGCCTCGATTCCCGACACAATGGTATAACGATCGAAGCTTGTCAGGGTGGCGCAACGGTCCAGGTGGTGCCCAATACAGAGGTCGAATTTCTGGATGGGCTCGTTGTATTAGCCCAAAACACCGGCACAACTCTGCGTGGTATTAGCTTCAAGCCGCCAGCCGTGAGATTGAAGGATGCGGTGGCAATTAGCGGAGGCAATGCTGGAGGCCTGCCTGCCATAATTCCGAATCTTGTTGAGCCACACATGATGATCGCTCTGCGCTTGCTGGACTGCACGGACGTGTCTGTGGTGGATTGCGAATTTCAGATCGTGCCCGTAAAAGGGGTTGGCAATTTTGCCGCCGCGATTTTCGTGAATGGCAATTGCACAGGACTTAGCGTGCGGAAAAGCCGCTTCATCGGCGGCATGCAAACTCACTACCACCGTTGTTCTCGTAAGGCAACCTGAGCAGGCAGCCGCAGAGAATCAGGCTCCTGCTATAGAAGGAGGGGTTGCGGCCCGGCCCGAGCCAACAGTAAATGCATCAGGGCCCCAGCCGTTCTTCCGCCAATTTTCTATAAATAACCCGGCATTTATGAGAGCCTTCAATTTCGACTTCCTCGCGCAAGCGATTGGCCCTATCCAGATTGGTCCCATCCAAGTTCCACCGTTGGAAATTCCGCCGCCTCCTGTCATGCTCAGCGCATTTATGATAGTTCCATCCATTTCATCCAATATCGGCGGAACCTCCGCCGCTCCAAAGCTTGTAGCCCGGGCTGTACTCGACCAAGCCGAATTTATCGATAACCATATGCAGGGCCTGACTGTCGCGGTCGTCGGAGCCTCCGGTGCGGGCAAGGTCAGATTTCAGGACAACTTAATTACTGATTGTATCGGCGGTATTTGGTTCGGTGGTATTGCCAAAGACGATGTGGCGGAGGCTCAAACGTTTAAGAGCGCGGCCTCATTTTTCGGAGTGGAGGAAGTTGGGTCAGCGCTGGACGTTGCAATGGCTTATCCATTGCCGGGATCTGCGGCGGAATCTAAAACCTTACCGACAAACCAGTTTCATCTAACAAATAATCGCATCGATGCACTGCCAGCCGATGGGAGTATCTCAGGCTCGGCACTATTGCTCGCGGCGACCATCAATCTGGACGAAATTTTAGATGCCACCTCGATTTTGCTGAATTCCAATGAGCTTCGAAATAGGGGGCCGGTCTTGGCTGGCGGTAATAACCGCTTCTTAATCCCCACCGCTTTTTTATTTTCGAAAGCGGCAGCTGCGTTCAAGGCAACCTGATCCAGAACTTTGGTAAGCCAGGAGCCGGCAGTGAGATGTTCAGCCTGATGATAAATAGCCGCGAGCTTGCAGTTACGGGAAATGTATTCTTAGGCAAATCAACTATTCCTGAAAGGGATGATATTACCAGCTTCGATAAAAATACTGTTTTCGGTCAGCTGAACAGCTGGCAGTTCTTCAACCATGACAATTCAGATAAACAACGTAATAATGAGCATAATGCAGGGAATAGGACTGGCGATTAGCAAGGAGACCCCGAATGAGCAATGCCCTGGCAATAGCAACCGTCACACAAACTCTGGTGAACGTGGTGACAGCGAGCCTCCCCGGCGCGCGGGTCAACGGTCCACAGGTGAGTACCCTGCGACCGGATGACTCATCGTTGCAAGGCCCCGAGACGACACCACGGGTGAATATCTTTCTCTACCAAGTCACTCCCTAACATCTCGCCCTGGCGCAACGCCGATTTACCAACTCGCCGCGACGACGGCTCACTCGTACGTCGGCCACAACTGGCGCTGGATCTACCACTACCTTTTCACTTCTTTACGGCAAGGATTCCACCCTCGAGCACCAGCGGCTGCTCAGGCTCCGTCACCCGTGGGTTGCATGCGCAACCGGTGCTTCAGCGTGCCGACAATAGTACAGAGCGTCGAGCAGATGATGACCAATGCTATCTCAATAGCGGCGCAATGTAGTACCCTTAGACTCGCAACCTATCAGATCAAATCGATCTTGTCCGCTTAACACCGATCAATTTCTCTCTGGACTGACATGAGTAAGCTCTGGACAGTCTTTCCCCCAGACAGATTTTGTCCTGTCGATGGCATACATGGCGACGGTTGTGTCGATCGAGACCGATGAGCCGCCGCCAGCTTCGGCACTGCCGGTGCTGAAGTGGCACGTGCATGCGGCCCTTTAGCCTCATGCTTATCGATCTCCATGAACCGCAATCGGTCATGCCCGTACCGCCCGCGCCAATGTCGATCACACTGCATGGGC
>CAWKMH010000101.1:0-11650 GCA_963850515.1 uncultured beta proteobacterium | reverse complement strand
GTTATGTAGCTTCCTGACACGTCATTCCTCGTTTTGCAGATCGCGGAAGAATCGCTCCACCATGTTCAACCACGAGGCCGAGGTGGGCGTGAAGTGCATGTTGAAGCGCGGATGCTTCTCCAGCCACTTTTGTACGTTGGGATGCTTCTGCGTGGCGTAGTTATCGCAAATCAGGTGTAGCGTCTTGTCCTTGGGTGTCTCGTGGTCGATCTTGCGTAAAAAGCGCAGCCACTCGCTGTGACGGTGGCGCTGCTGGCACTGGGCGATGACTTGCCCGTCAAGCACATTGTGAGCGGCGAACAGCGTGGTCGTACCATTGCGCTTGTAGTCGTGCGTCATGGTGCCGCACGTCCTTTCTTCAGCGGCAAGCCAGGCTGCGTACGGTCCAGCGCCTGCACCTGGCTCTTCTCGTCGCAGCACAATACAATGGCATGCTCGGGCGGCGCAAGGTACAAACCCACGACGTCCTCGAGCTTCTCGACGAACTTTCGGATCGCGCGAGACTTTGAAGCCGTGTTAGCAACAAATATTGACAGGGAGCACATTGATTCGGGCGATATTATTTTGATCAGAGACTTGATGGGTTAGTAACGATTTCGTAGCCCGTCATATTTGACGTGCGGAGAAGACTTATGTCGCTGCTGGGCTTATCGCCAATATGGATTGCTCTAGCTCGTTCGATCTGTCAATTGGAGGACGCAATTCGCACTTACCTTAAACTCAATAACGCCGACCCAAAGCCCTTTATCTGGACCAAATCGACCGACGAATCATGGCCAGCATCGAACGCTTCTGTCTACGAATTTCTAACTCAGGACACTAGGGACGGTTAAGATGACGTCTCCTTTAAGCAAACTTAAGCTTATACCGAGCCGGGAGCAAGAGACTCAGCTGCTCAGGGATTTCATTAGACAAAGTGATCCCATGGATGGAGTCATCCGAATACTTGAGGCCGGGTGCGGGCAGAGGTGGTCGCTTCGCCTTGATGGGATCAAATATCTTCTAACCGGGGTCGACTCTGATCCGCATGCATTAGATATCCGGAAGAACGTCATGAAAGATCTGGACGAGGCGGTAATTGGAGCTTTACGTACGATCGACTTCGATGCCGGAACGTTCGATGTAATCTATAATGCATTCGTGCTAGAACATATTCACGGGGCAGAAAATGTTCTACACTCGTTTGTTCGTTGGTTAAAGCCAGGCGGATTAATTATTATAAGGATTCCCGATCCTGATTCAGTGCAAGGGTTTATTACACGAGTAACGCCGCATTGGTTTCATATATTTTATTATCGCCATCTTCTTAAAAAGAAGACGGCCGGCTTTCCTGGTCATGGGCCATTCCGAACTTATTATGATTCAGTAGTGTCTCGTCAGGGATTACATAAATTCTGCGAGAAGAATAATCTTTCTATAGCAGCGGAATTCGGAGATGGATATTTGCGACCAGGAGAGGGTGCAATTCGGATAGCAATCGGTATGATAAAGCAGATTATCGCATCCCTATCCTTTGGAAAGCTTTCTGCGCGCCACACTAACCTTCTCAGTTTTGCAACTGAATAAATGAATAGCGTTACCTGATAATCAGGCACACTGGAACTCGCGAACGCGAAGCTCCAGAGCGGGAAACTCAAGAAGGTTACCTCATAATTGAGATAACTTTCGGTATAAAAAAAGAATTCGTAATTCGCCAGAATTGACACTCCGGCATCAGCGGAAATCGTGGATACGGCTGATCATGCTTTTACGCGTAGCAATCAAAACTGGTGAGCGCACCCTCTTGAAAAAATCAATTTCCGGCACTCGGTTTCGGTAGAGGTCTTATCCTTCAGGCCTCTTCAATTTGCCTTGGTTTCAGAGAACACCCAATATATCGCGTGGGCGCGGTCTTATGTGGCGCTCAAATATCGATAACATCCTCAGGGAAGCGCTGATCAAATAGCGATTTCTAGATTTAAGCGGGTGCTGCTGTTTTTGAACACAGCCGAACACCTGATCAGTTATATCCCGGCCTATTTCGCTCGAGACCCCTGTCTTTCTGTTTCATCGTCCGCTTTGGGGCATAGCGGACGGATTTCGCCCCTCAGGCGGCCAGCAGTCGCCTGCGCAGCAAGTAAAGATTTGCCAGGCCCATCAGCATGTTCACCTGGACCGCATTCTTTGCTAGTCCCCGGTAGCGTGTCTTGGTGAATCCAAACTGTTGTTTGATCACCCGAAACACATGCTCCACCCGTGCCCGGATAGAGGAATGTTTGCGGTTGCGCTGCTTCTGACGCACCGAGAGATTCCGCCCAGGCTTGCGTTTGTCCTGTACGCACCAGCGTATTCCCATCCGCCGTGATCCCCGCTTGTATTCCTCGCTAGTGTAGCCCGCATCGTCAAAGATGACTTCGTCTTGCGCTCGCAGCAGCTTGGGCAGGACCTTGATGTCGGCTTCATTGGCAGCGGTAATCTCGATACTGTGTGCGCATCAGATGCACCTGGCAGCGCTGCCACGTCGCGTCATGGAAGTGCTTGGCGATGGCTTGCCCGAGCCCTCCATGTTGATCCGAGATCACGTATGCTACGCCCTTGAGTCCGCGCTTCTTGAGCCAGCGGAAGGTCTCGTCATAGGTAGCAAAGCTTTCGGTATCCCCGATCTTGATACCCAGAATCTCCCGGAATCCTTCGCTGCGCACCCCTGTCACGACCAGCGCTGCATTGGTTTCCACCGCAAGTGGCAATTTTGCCAAAACTCCCCCTACCCCTGAATGAGGTTGGTTTTGGTTGAACGGTTAAAAAGGGAGGTGGGTGGCGCGTTCACGGTTGGCCAGACGTATCGTGATCAGGAAGAGTTGGCAAAAGCTGGGAGCTTGCACAGAAACAGCCTTTCCGTGACACGGTGAAGCAGGTGTTTTACCGCGCATGCGGATGGCAGATGAAGGATGACGCGATCTTTGTACTGTTTGACCTGCACCGCGATCTTGAACAGCTTCAAGATGACCGAGCCGGGCTGTGCGGTTGAGAGTTCGGTATATTTCAATGCCTGAGTGCGCAATTGCTAGTGCAACACATAGGCGACGGCATGTAACTGCAAGCGCATGCAGTTGGCCAGGAACGTGGTACAGGAAGTGCGATCGGAAGCCAGATCGCACTTCAGGTGCTTGATGAAGTTCTCGGCTTGGCCCCGTGCGCAATAGAGCTCGGTGTAAACGGTTTTGGGTTCGGGCATTTCCATTGAGGTCACCACGAAACGCGGGTTATCCCCCAGCACCATGGCTTCTGCCTTGAGGATCACGCGCAAGGGCTTTGTCCAGGAAGCGGCGGCATAGTGAAATTCCTCATACAGGCGCACCGATGAGGCATTGGCATCCAGGCGCTGGCGCTGTGCATACAAATTGCGCGCCTGCTGCAAGACCGGTTTGGCTTGGCGATTCAAAACCGCATTGCCGCCCAAGCCGAAGATGAAGTCGGTGTTGGGCACGACCTCTATCAGATGCATCAATTCAGGATTGGAGAAATGCCCGTCGCCGCGCACCAGAATGTGCGTTTCAGGAAAGTGGCTGCGGATCAGTTTCAGCACACGTTCGAGAATCATGGCGTTCTCGGTACCGTGGGACGCTTGCCCGGACGCAGCACAGCACCAACCAGTGCCCCGCTCAAGCCTTCGAAGATTAAAAGCGGCAGGTAACAGGTGCTGCGGTAATGGGCGTTATAGAAGGCGAGCGGTTGCTGGCCATGGGCCACATCTTCGGCATGGTCGAGGTCAAGAATCAGGGCCTCAGGCGGTGTGGCGTAACCCGCGATGAACTGTTCCATCAAGGCGCGGGCGAATCGATAGACATCCTTGCGGGTGGCGGCGTGTTCGAACCGGGAAAAAGTGGCCGCTGATGCCAGCGCTTCATCCGGATCAAACGGCTTGCGGCCTACGCCCAGCCGGAACATGGGGTCGTCTCGCAGCGCGTTGCTGTCGTTGCCGTCTTCGTAACCGCAGCCGATTTGGTAGATGCGCTGTTGCAGCAAGTCGCTCATGGAATGTTTGATATACCCGGGATGTCGCTTGTCATTCAGTGCCCCGGTAATGCGTGCGGTCAGCCCGATTTGGCGATCCACCTCGCGCAGCAACAGCGGCCCGAGATCGGAAGATGATCCGCCACCATTGAAATCGGCACGGATCGTGAAGCCCGCAGCCGGTGAAAAACGTAACTGTTCTGAGGTAGAATGTGATATGGGTAAAGTCCTGTATTTGTCTTACGTATGGATGCGTTTCTTGATAACTCGCATTATATCAGATAGTTACAGTGTTCTTTGCCCTTTTTGTGAATAATTCGGGTTGAGGTTGTTGGAAAAATTGTTTCGAACGATTGTGATTTCTAATTGAGAACCATGATTCTTGTCACCGGCGGAGCAGGTTATATCGGGTCGCATACATGCGTGGAATTGCTGAACGCGGGCTTTGACGTTACGGTTTTCGACAATTTCTGCAACAGCCATCCCGAGGCATTAGCCCGGGTGGAACGCATTACCGGCAAAAAACTGCGCCTGGTGCGTGGCGACAGTCGGGATCGTGCCGCGTTGGTTGCGGCATTGCGCGAGAGCGGCGCCAGTGCGGTTATCCATTTCGCCGGCCTCAAGGCGGTGGGGGAGTCGGTTAAGCAGCCGTTGGCTTATTACGATAATAATGTGGTCGGTACCCTTCGCCTGTTGGAAGCGATGACTGAGTGTGATGTGAAAACCCTGGTATTCAGTTCTTCCGCCACGGTTTATGGCGATCCCAAGTGGCTTCCGTTAACTGAAGACCATCCTCTCTCTGCCACAAACCCTTACGGGCGCAGCAAGCTGATGGTTGAGGAGATTTTGCGCGATCTATACCGCAGTGATTCTTCCTGGCGCTGCGGTATCCTGCGTTATTTCAACCCGGTGGGTGCCCATCCCAGCGGCCTGATCGGCGAGGATCCACAGGGCATTCCCGATAACCTGATGCCTTTCGTCGCCCAGGTAGCGATAGGGCGGCGAGAAATTCTCAATGTTTGGGGCAACGATTATCCAACGCCGGATGGTACCGGCGTACGGGATTATATCCATGTGGTGGATCTGGCGCTGGGTCACCTTAAAGCCCTGAAAGTCCTGGATGCTGTTGCAGTCCCGGGTACTTCGGATCGGCACGCGCAGGCGGGTGCCTGACGGTAAATCTCGGGACGGGGACAGGCTATAGCGTACTGGAGATGATTCGGGCTTTTGAGCAGGCAAGCGGTCGGCCAGTGCCATACCAGATTGGTTCCCGGCGCCCCGGCGACATCGCGTCTTGCTATGCCGACCCCAAATTGGCATTTGATTTACTGGGTTGGAGGGCGGAACGTGGGCTGGAGGAAATGTGCGCCGATAGTTGGCGCTGGCAAAGTGCCAATCCCGAGGGATTTGGAGGCCTGACGTTAGCGAGTGAAGAAAGGCCCGTGTCATTCCTTATTAACCGGTGGTCAGCAATCGGAGCCGGCAGTAAGTGGTTTCAGGAAATAGATTTTTAACGGATGGGAATATCGCCCTTATGGAAGGTTCATGCAGCCATTGATTCCTGTTGTGCTCTCTGGAGGCTCCGGCACGCGCCTCTGGCCGCTCTCGCGCGAGAAGTATCCTAAGCAGCTTTTGCCTCTTATTGGGGAAGATTCACTGTTGCAGTCCACGGTGAGACGCATGGAGGGGCTCACCGGCGTGGAACTCGGGTCACCGCTGATCGTTTGCAACGAAGAATACCGTTTCGTAATTGCGGAACAGCTACGCCTGATGGAAACCGAAGGCACGATCCTGCTTGAACCCGTCGGGCGTAATACCGCGCCCGCCCTGACTCTGGCTGCCCTGGCGGCAATGCGTGGCGGAGACGATCCAGTCCTGCTGGTGATGCCCGCTGATCATTTGATTCTGGATATATCAAGTTTTCAGGCGGCGGTACGCAAAGGCATAACGCTGGCCAATGAAGGCATGGTAGTGACTTTCGGTATCAAGCCGGACTCACCCGAGACGAGTTACGGCTACATTCAATCGGGTGAGCCTCTCGGAAAGGAGGGGGTCAATCGGATAGCGCGTTTTGTGGAGAAGCCCGATCTCGCAACGGCACAAGCTTATCTTGACGCCGGTTCTTACTTCTGGAATAGCGGCTTATTCATGCTGCATGCTTCGGTATGGGTCTCGGCCATCGGTTGCTGTCGAGCGGATATCCTGGCGGCTTGCCGTGCAGCTTGGGATCAAGGTGCGGCGGATGGCGATTTTTTACGCGTGAGCAAAGAAGCATTCATGCAATGTCCGAGCGATTCGATTGATTACGCGGTCATGGAGCGCATTGCTGCGGGCGATGACTCATTGCCGATGGGCGCGGTGATTCCGCTGTCGGCCGGTTGGTCTGATGTTGGCGCATGGGACTCCTTGTGGCAGGTATTGCCCAAGGATCATCACGGCAATGTATCGCAAGGAGATGTATTGCTGGATGATTGCCATAACATGCTGGTCATGGCGGAGCACAGGCTGGTGGCGTGCGTAGGGGTAGAGGATATGGTGGTGGTCGAAACGGCGGACGCCGTCCTGGTAGCCCACATGAATAAGACGCAACATGTCAAGAAAATTGTTGATAGCCTCAAGCGTCAGGGTCGGCCCGAGGGCGAATTGCATCGCAAAGTATTTCGCCCCTGGGGTTGGTACGACGCTGTCGATGCCGGCGAGCGTTTTCAGGTAAAACGCATTGTTGTCAAACCCGGCGCCGCCCTATCGCTGCAGATGCATCATCACCGTGCGGAACATTGGATTGTAGTACGCGGAACGGCACAGGTGACGCGGGGTGATGCCAGCTATCTCGTATCCGAAAATGAATCGACTTTCATTCCGTTGGGTACCCGCCACCGATTGGAAAATCCGGGCTGTGTGCCGCTTGAGATGATCGAGGTCCAATCAGGCTCATATTTGGGCGAAGACGACATCGTGCGGTTCGAAGATGTTTACGGACGACAAGTAGGTTAATACCTTTTGCTAGTCCGTACGGTCTATTGACCCCTCGTTTCTGAGGTGTAACCTTCATACGTCGAGTTCTGCGAGTTGGATTTTTCCAGACCCGGTGTAGTAAGTACCGTAAAAAAAAATTATCGACCCTGCTGCAAATACTGCGCAGATCGTTGATATCCAAATGTTCCAAGTACGTACTTATAGGAGATTACAATCATGGTTAATATTTTTTTGAAGCGAGCCATTGGTGTTGCGATTCTGGCAGGAGTCAGCGTCGGCGCAAATGCAACAACAACTGCCTTGGGTCAAGTATCTTCCAGTGTGCCCACAACCTTCACGGGTAGCGTGTTAGGATCTCAACAAAGCTTTAGCGATATTTTCACCTTTACTTTGTCGCAACCCAACGTGGCTTCGGGCTATAGCGTCGTCAATTTTCCGCTGGATCTGGGGAATGCAGGCTCCTTGGGAACGGTACTGTCCACAATGTCGCTGGTTACATTTGGTACTGATGGATTGCAGGGAACTGGCGATGATCATGTCTTGAAGTCGGTCGTGCTTCCGTCAACCGGTAACACTCAGGATCATCTCAGTTTATCCTGGGATCAACCTATTACCGGTCCCGCATATCTCATATTGCTGGCGTCACGAGTGGCACGCTGGGCGGTATTTACTCCGGCTCGATCGAGTCAATTTCGGCGCCGATTCCCGAACCTGAAACTTATGCCATGCTATTGGCTGGCCTGGGTTGATGGGTGCGGTTGTTCGCCGCCGGAGTAGCCGCAAGACGTCCTGAATCAAGCCAGACTCAGGCATTATTGTATCTACTCTGTAATTCGTTATTACGGCCTCTTGCAAGAGGCCGTTTCTTTTGGTGCGCCCAGCATGGGCGCACTCTTGCGGGTGCAAGTCCCACCGTAAGTTGATCACAGCGAACGAAGCGAAGCGCAACTGCATGAGGGCGACTGAGTGTGGGGAGGAAGCGTTAAGCGAAACTGCGAGCCGATGAACAAAAACCGGATGGAAGGCGCTGCCAGGCAGGGCGAGCGGGCCAATAACTGCAAAGCTCTTGTGATCAAGGCGAAGCGGCGTAGATCCGGCGGTTGTGCAGTGAAGAAGTGCGTTCTTACCTGGGGAGATCTCGCCTTGTGCCCCAAAGGGTGACGGTGCTGAACCGGAGCGAGAAGTCAGCAGAGGCCGTAGTAGCTGCCAGTCGGGAGCGAAGGGCCGAACGAGGAGAAGTGTTCAAGGCCATGTCGATGCAGCAAGCAAAGCGTCAGATGCCTGCGCAAGCGGGGCGGGTGGGCGTAGCGCGCGGGGAAGCCGCGCGTCATCCTGTCAGCGACGAAGCAAGCTGTCCGCGACATGAAACCGGGTGCACAGGGTCGGTGCTGCTGAGGGCGGCATTGACGAGAGAGAACCTGCAACAGGCGTTCAAGCGGGTAAAGGCCAACCAAGGCGCAGCTGGCGTGGACGGACTGGATATTACCCAGACGGCTCGCCATCTGGTGACGGCGTGGCCGGCGATTCGTGAACACCTGTTGTCGGGACGTACCGGCCCAGTCCGGTACGACGGGTGACGATCCCGAAGCCGGATGGAGGCGAGCGCGAGCTTGGCATCCCGACGGTGACGGATCGGCTGATCCAGCAAGCGTTGCTGCAAGTGCTGCAACCGATTCTCGACCCTACTTTCAGCGAGCATAGCTACGGCTTCCGGCCGGGACGGCGTGCGCACGACGCGGTACTCACTGCCCAGGCGTATGTACAGTCTGGGCGCCGGATCGTGGTGGATGTTGACCTGGAGCAATTCTTTGACCGGGTCAATCACGACATTCTCATTGACCGTCTACAGAAACGCATCGGCGACACCGGAGCAATCCGGCTGATTCGGGCGTACCTGAACAGCGGGATCATGAGCAGTGGTGTGGTGCAGGAGCGGTACCAGGGCACGCCGCAAGGCGGGCCGTTGTCGCCCCTCCTGGCCAATGTTTTGCAGGATGAGGTGGATAAGGAGCTGGAGCGACGCGGCCATTGCTGCGTGCGCTATGCTGACGACTGTAACGTTTATGTGCGCAGTCGGCGCGCGGGCGAGCGGGTGATGGAACTGCTGCGCCGGTGCTACACCAAACTGCGATTGACGGTCAATGAGACCAAAAGCGCAGTGGCCAAGGCCTCGGACGAAGTTTCTGGGCTATAGCTTCTGGTTTGCCCGCAAAGGGGAGATCAAGCGCAAGGTCGCCGCCAAACCATTGGCGACGTTCAAGCAACGGGTGCGGCAACTGACGCGGCGTTCGGGCGGGCGCAGCATGGGTGAGGTCGTCGAACGATTGCGGCCTTATCTGCTGGGTTGGAAAGCCTACTTCGGGTTGGCGCAAACGCCCGCATCTGGCTCAGTCTGGATGAGTGGCTACGGCATCGACTGCGGGCGATCCAGCTCAAGCACTGGAAGCGTGGCACGACGATATACCGGGAGCTGCGTGCGCTTGGTGCATCGGCGACGGTAGCGCAACGGGTGGCGGCTAACTCCCGCCGTTGGTGGCGTAACAGCGATGGCTTGCTGAAAACGTCATGACCATCGCCTACTTTGATCGCCTCGGCGTACCCCGTCTCTCATGACCTCAACTTCTCGAACCGCCCGGTGCGGACCCGCATGCCGGGTGGTGTGGCAGGGGCGCAGTCTGATAGACTGCGCCCCTATGCCGATTGCGCCATGCTGGGCGCGCAAAAGAAAACCGCCAAAAGTGGTTTAAGCGGTTTGTTGAGCGGCGAATGGCGGGGCTTATTTATACTTTCGCCAAGTTCCTGGTAGGCGCGATTGGACTCGAACCAACGACCCCCACCATGTCAAGGTGGTGCTCTAACCAGCTGAGCTACGCGCCTGGAAGATCGAATTTTATATGAAACAGAAGGTGGGGGTTCAAATTATAATAACCGAACTTGCTGGCAAAAGGGGTGGGAAGGAGGAGAATACCTTTCAATGTCGACCATAAAGCCGCTACAGGAATTCGCGGGGATCCATGGAAAAAATCCGGCTGTCCAAGCTCATGTCTCAACAAGGACTATGTTCTCGCAGGGAAGCCGATAGCTATATCGAACGCGGATGGGTATATGTCGATGACGAACCTGTCACCGAGCTGGGCACAAAGATTTATCCCCTGCAGAAAATAAGACTGCATAACATGGCGGAAGCCCAGCAGCTAGATCAAGTTACAATACTGTTGAACAAGCCCATCGGCTACGTATCAGGGCAGCCGGAACCGGGATACAAGCCCGCGATCAGTCTGGTTAATAAGGAATCGCGCTTTCATGGCGATCAGACACCAAAACGCTTCAGTCCGATGCATTTGAAAGGTCTGGCTCCTGCGGGCCGGTTGGATATCGATTCGTGCGGCTTGTTGGTACTCACGCAGGACGGTCGCATCGCCAAACAGTTGATCGGCGCCGAGTCGGGGATTGAGAAGGAATACCTGGTGCGCATTGAGGGAGCCTTGTCGAAGTCCGCACTGGATCTGCTGAACCATGGCTTGAGTCTGGATGGGCAGGCATTAAAGCGCGCCGAAGTGATCCGGCAAAATCAGGACCAATTACGCTTTATTTTACGCGAAGGCAAGAAACGCCAGATCCGTAGAATGTGCGAATTGGTCGGACTGAAGGTTACCGGGTTAAAGCGTGTTCGCATCGGCAGAGTAAAATTGGGTGAATTGCCGTTAGGAAGATGGCGTTTTTTGCGGCATGGCGAGGAATTTTATCCCGAGTATTTCCGCTAAATGGCAAGCGATGAGTCTTTTGAACCTAAATCCGGTAGTTCACCTGATCATTTAAATATGATCAGTGTTATCATTGAATAACAATATTTCATATTATTTGATGCTCACCTTCCGGGTGAAGTACAGGTAGAATTGGCATCTCGGCCACATGGCCGTTTTGATACTTCTCTGGGAATGGAACGATATTCCGCGTCGTTGCGCCTTGCCCTGCACGCCAAAAACCGTACAGATCTTCACTCCGTCCAACTACCGGATTTAGGTCAAACCGGAAGGTATAACAATGATTTTAGTAACGGGCGGCGCCGGGTTCATTGGTGCGAACTTTGTGCTGGATTGGCTGGGGCAATCCGACGAAGCCATTATCAACCTGGACATACTTACTTATGCGGGTAATCTCGAGAATCTCTCCACGCTTGTATGCAGATGAGCGGCACATCTTCGTACATGGCGATATCGGCGATCCGCCTTGTGGCTGATTTGCTTCGCGCTACCGACCCCGCGCCATTGTCAATTTTGCCGCTGAAAGTCATGTCGACCGGTCTATTCATGGACCGGAAGACTTTATCCAGACCAATATCGTCGGTACCTTTCGGCTTCTGGAAGCCGGCGCGGTCTACTGGAATGATTTGGATGAAAATGCAAAGCAGGATTTCCGCTTTCTTCATGTTTCGACCGACGAGGTTTATGGTTCCCTGGCCAAGGGCGCGCCAGCCTTTTATGAAACTCATCGTTATGAGCCTAATAGCCCTTACTCGGCTAGCAAAGCCGCCAGCGATCATCTGGTGCGGGCTTACCATCATACCTACGGCTTGCCTGTGCTTACTACCAATTGCTCCAACAACTATGGTCCTTATCAATTCCCGAGAAACTCATCCCGTGATTATCGTAAACGCGCTTGCGGGAAAACCCTTGCCTGT
>CAWKMH010000100.1:0-12794 GCA_963850515.1 uncultured beta proteobacterium | reverse complement strand
AGTTTGGCACTAGCCCACTGGGGTGCATTAAATCACCCACAAGCGACTTTTTTTCTATTGCCGACTCGCATATGGGAACTGTTAATCGGCGTATTTGCGGCATTTTATTTATTTGGTAGAGAGGGTACGAAAATAAAATCCAGCGACTCCTCTCACCTCATTCAATTTCTGGGTATTTTTGGTTTATTTTTAATCGTATATTCCATATTTGTTTTTGACAGGAAAACGCTTTTTCCAAGTCTGTATACGCTCATACCAACTTTAGGTACCGCATTCATTGTCTTGTTTGCCACACAGCAAACAATGGTCGGCAAAATACTTTCAAGCAAGGTTTTAGTTGGTCTCGGACTAATAAGCTACAGCATATATTTATGGCATCAGCCCTTATTTGCTTTTGCTCGCCACGTAGCCCTGGCGGATCCCGGTAGAGATGTTTTTATATTGCTGATACTTCTAGCCATTGCTGCTGCTTACTTGAGTTGGCGGTTTATTGAGAAACCATTCAGAAATAAGAGTGAGGTGAGCAGAAAGAGTCTCGTTATATCAACTCTACTCTTTACGGTGTTCTTTGTTCTGCTCGGTTTAGCGGGGGTCTTGACGCGAGGATTTGTCGATATAAGAACAAATTATATGCAAAAACAGGTTCTTGCAACAGTTGCTCGAAGCCCTGAAAGAAAGGAGTGCCACACAAGTGGGGCCGAACTATAGAAAACCGGAGAATGCTTGTCAGTATTACGTGCCAAATGGAAGTTGGGCTGTTTTAGGTGATAGTCATGCGGTCGAACTTGCTTACGCGCTCGCCAAAGTTCTGGAAAAGGATAATAAAGGTGTAAAACATTTTTCCTTTAGCGGTTGCGCTCCAGCATACGGCAGAATTGATAAAACTCATTCGGATAGTATTAATTGCTCTCATTGGACCGAGGAAGTGGCGGCGCACATTATTGCTGATAAGAGTATTGATACAGTAGTAGTTTCCTATCACACGGAGGGTTGGGCAGCTTCTGATTCTAATGAAAATGCGGCTCCCTGGCATTCTTATAAAGGGATCCTGCATGCATTTAAAGCTGCAGGCAAGGATGTAGTGCTTGTTCTACAGGCTCCATCTCTTGATGAAGACATGGAACATCTTGTTTTTAGATTAGATTCGCCACCATTAAATATTCCGGGTAAAAAAAGAAAAGAGTGGGAAGAACGACAAAAATATATTACAGAGAGAAAAAATGAAATCTCGGATGAGATTACGATAATAAATCCATCAGATCTGTTTTGTGATGAAAACAATTGTTATGCAATAAGGGATGGTAAGGCGCTCTATTTTGATATCCACCATATGTCAGTTGCTGGCGCTCTTCTCGTTGCCGAGGAAGTCGTTGAGCGTGTTACTGATAGGCCCATTGAGAGCGAAGCTACAATCGAATAAATCCATTGAACCGGGTTTCGCATTACGGGCGTTACCGTTCTCCCAGATAGTCTGCAATCGCTACAAACTGCTCCACCGACAAATTCTCCGCGCGTGAAATTGGATCGATATCCAGCGCCAGATAATCTTCCGGCTTGAGATGGGCGTGCAGCGTATTGCGCAAGGTTTTGCGCCGCTGGGAAAATGCGGCGGACACAATACGCGCAAATAACCCTTCCTTGCCGGCTTCAATCAGTGGTTGCCCGCGTGGAATCATGCGAACAACCGCCGACTCCACCTTTGGAGCGGGGCGGAAACATTCCGGTGGGACGATGAAGAGTTGTTCCATCTCGAAGCGGTATTGCAGCATCACCGAAAGCCGTCCGTAATCCGAAGTGGAGGACGCAGCGACCATGCGGGCTACCACTTCCTTTTGCAGCATGAAATGCATGTCCCGTATATTGCCGGCGAATTTACTTAAATGAAAAAGGATAGGCGTGGAAATATTGTAGGGAAGGTTTCCAATAACCCGCAGATTTTCTCCCAGAGCAGCGAAATCGAATTGCAATGCATCGGCTGAGTAAACCGTCAGTTTCTTCTCAGAAAACTCCCGGCGCAAACGCTCGACGATATCGCGGTCAATTTCCACGACATGTAAATGATTGAGTGATTGCAATAAGGGTCGCGTCAGTGCGCCCAATCCCGGTCCGATCTCGACCAGCAAGTCATCCTTGGAAGGATGGATGGCGTTAACTATGTCCGTTACGATTTGGGAATCAACCAGAAAATTCTGGCCGAAGCGCTTGCGGGGGATGTGCATGGTTTTATCCGGCAACGCGGGTGCCGCGCGTGCGTGCTGACGCTCTCCTTCGGAGATCCTATTTCTGATTTCCAGCCAGCATCGCCGCCATTTCAATTGCCGCGATCAAACTGCCTGGATCGGCGCGCGCCGGTTCCTGCCAGGTCAAGGGCAGTGCCATGGTCCACCGAGGTGCGGATGAGAGGCAATCCCAACGTCACGTTGACAGCGCTGCCAAAACTCGCATACTTCAATACTGGCAGGCCCTGGTCGTGGTACATCGCGAATATGCAATCGTATTCTTCAGCTTCGATGGATTGAACAGGGTATCGGCTGGCAGCGGACCGATCAAATCCATACCTTCGGCGCGCAGTTTATCGAGCACCGGAATGATGATTTCTATCTCTTCTCTGCCAAGATGACCTGATTCACCCGCATGAGGGTTCAATCCAGCTACGGCGATGCGGGGCGTGGGAATCACAAAACGTGTCGCTCAAGTCGTGCCGGATGATGCGCAATTTCTGTTCCAGTGTTTCGCGCGTGATCGCCGCTGCCACATCCTTGAGCGGCAAATGAGTGGTTGCGAGCGTTACTCGCATGCCGCCGCCGACGAGCATCATTACTACCTGGCTGTCGGTAAGTTGCGCGAGGTATTCTGTGTGGCCGGTGAATGCGATGCCGGCGTCATTGATGGTGCCTTTATGTACCGGGGCGGTTACCATTGCACTGAATTCGCCATTGGTGCATCCGTCGACGGCGCGTTCCAGCGTTTTTAAAACATAGCGCGCATTCGCCGACTCCAGCTTTCCTGGAGCCGGACGTTCGGCCAACGGTACGTGCAGCACCTGCAACCCGCCAGTTTTATGCTCAACTTCAATGTCGGGCGAGTAGTCCGCTATCTCCAGCGGAAGCCGAAGTAGCCGGGCGCGCTCCTGCAACAAATGACGGTCGGCAATGACAATCAGATTGTATGGCAGATTCAGTTGAGCGATTTGCACACACAAGTCAGGACCAATTCCTGCGGGCTCTCCCGCGGTGAGAGCGAGCTTGGGTCTTTTGACCCCCTCAGGGTGGGATCTCTTATTCAGCGGCGTGCCGATCCTGACCTTCCAGCCGATATTCGACGTAGGCGCGATCACGCAACTGCTGCAGCCACTCCTGAAAAGCTTCGTCCGCTTTGCGTGTCCGAATGGACTGGCGTGCGGTTTGACGCTGGCGCTCCTGACTGACATCCTGTGAACGGCGCGCGAGAACCTGGATCAAATGCCAGCCAAACGGGGACTGAACCGGTTCGCTGACCTGCTTGGGTGTTAGCGCGTTCATGGCGTGTTCGAATTCGGGCACGGTGTCGCCCGGCGAGACCCAGCCCAGATCACCACCGGAGGAGGATGCGGAATCTTCAGAATGAAGTTTTGCCAGTTCCTCAAAACTGCCGCCATGATCCAAGCGTTCTTTCAGGTCGGATATACGCCGTCTGGCATCAGCTTCAGATGTAAGCTCGCTGACTTTTACAAGAATGTGACGAACATGGGTCTGATCTACCACTGTTACGGCGCCTTGTGGGGTGCGGCGGTCGACCAGTTTGAGGATGTGGAACCCACCCGGGCTCGAAACGATCGGCGTTATTCCGCCGGGTTTCATCGGAGTCAACAACTCGGCAAATTTTTTCGTTAATTGAGCAGCGGGCCGCCACTCAAGTAAGCCGCCTGTCATCGCGTCGGGAGAATCGGAGTATTCGGCAGCGACCTGCGCAAATTCAGCGCCGCTTGTCAAGAGCGCCAGGGCAGCTTCTGCCCTCAACCGCCGGGCTTCGCTTTGTGAAGGGGTTGCGCCTTGTGGTATCGTTACCAGAATATGCGCAATGCGATATTCGTCATTATTTCCGGACGAGATTTCCTGAGTTTCCAGAAAATTATCGACCTCTCCTTCGGACACGCTTACCCGGTTGCTTACCTCGCGTTCTTTCAGTCGCACCAGAATGATCTCATCGCGAATTTCATCTCGAAATTTACTGAAAGTCACCCCATCCTGCTCAAGCGCGCTGGTAAACTCCGTTAACGACATCTTGTTTTCCTGAGCGATGCGGCGCAGCGTTTGATCGAGCTCGGCATCGCCTACTATCAATCCGGTTTCTTTTGCAAGTTGTAACTGGACCCGATTGACGATAATACGGTCCAGTATCTGTTTTTCGAGAATGGCGGGCGGAGGAGGCTGCACGCCCTGCTTCTGCAACTGTTTGAGTGTGGCGCTGAGCACCTCGTCCAGTTCGTGACGCGTAATCACATTCTCATTCACCACCGCGACAATATGATCGATGGTCTCAATATTGCCTGAATGGGCAGGTTGCGCGGCAGCAATCACTCCGGCGGTCAGTAACGTCACCAGGACAGGGGGACGTAAAAAAAATTTCGTACCCATGTGAATAAGCGTTATCAGGGAATATAGGATGAAGTAACGGCGGTTTGAGCGAATAACGCCAGTTTAGTGATCTCGCTTATGGACCATCAGAAGGACTGCTTCCTTGGCTGCCTGTCCTGGTATACCCAGGAATGCTACGCTGCAGGACAGTTAGCGGGTTTGAGCCGATTTGCATCAGCCCATTCAACTCAAGTTGCAAAAAAGCCGCTGTGGTTGATTTCGAAGTGGCGGTGACGAGATGCTGGAGCACGAATCGCAACGACCAGCAGCACGCATTATACTCAAGTCCCGCCAATCCTTCCAGAATTCTCTTGTCTTGCAGTGAGTAATTCAGGCGCGCCACGGATTGCCAGTTTTGCGACCATCGCCATTGGCTTGAGGCATCAACCTGATGCAATACGTCGCGGGTAAACCGGTAGCCCACATTCAATACCCTGCCCGGCTCCGGGCGGTAGCTCAATCCTGAGCGTATCACATCGACCATGTACCTGGTCTGATCATATTGCAAACTCGAATCGGTGCTGATTGTCGGCGTGATAAACCCGGTTACCGCAGCGACGAAATCCGGCCGACGGCTTATTGTGCCTGGCGAATCCAGATTTATCCTGCGATCGATGAAGCTTATCTGCTGCCCAACGGCGACACGCAAACGCTCCCTTCCCGAGCCAGGTTCTATCAGACGCGAAGTAAGCGCCATTGTCACCTGGTTGGCATCGTTGATACGATCGCTGCCGCTGAAGCGGTTTTCGGTAAACATCTGGGCAAAACCGAAATCCGTCCTGGCAGAGTCAAAATTGGGCAGCTGACTCTGGTCACGGAACGGTACATACACATAAAAGAGGCGTGGCTCGATGGTCTGAGTGAAACGCTCGCCACGCAACTCGATCTCGCGGTCAAACGCAATACCGCTGTCCAAGCTGAGAACGGGCAGGGTACGGGTCGGATTCTCGTCCGGCGCGCTCGCGTCCAGATAATATCTGGTATGGTGTACCCCGACCTTCGGGGTGATGTAACCATACGAGTTGCGGAGCGGGTAACTAACGCTGGGAAAGAGCATGAGGCGAGTGCCGTTTATCAGGGTAGGATGCGAAAAGTTCGTCCAGCTCCCGATAAAATTCACGTCCGCTCCGAGAATGTCCGGTTTATTTGCGGCGAGCGTAAACTGTGGCAAACGCTTGTAAGGTGGAGTAATGGGCGCGCGCGGATCCTGGATGGTCTGAAAACTCTGTACGAGCGTACTGACATTAAGCGTGCCGTCATCTCCCAGTGCGCGATTGTAAGACACTACGCCCTGCTGCAGCAGGTTTGTCCTGGAAGTGATATTCAGATTATTGCCGAGATCGCGAAAATAGAAGTCGTCGGAAACCCTGTTATAGTCGAGGCGGGTCGACACGCCATTGCCCAGATAGCGGTTATCGAAGAACGATGTACGCCAGCGTGTGTGTCCGGTAACCAAGTCATTCGGCAATATATCGCCCAGCAAGGTGCCGCTTGATCTTTCGTCCATGTAGCGGAATTCATTGTTGAACGAAACACCGCGCCGCGACATGAGACGCGCCGAAAGTGTCGCATCATAATTGGGTGCGATGTTCCAGTAGAAAGGCACGGTAACATCAATACCCGTTCTGGCGTTGTAGCCGTACAGGGGGGCAAGCAATCCGGATTTACGCTGTCCGCTATACGAGAAATTCATCCAGGGTGTATACAATATGGGTACGTCCAGGAACGTGAGTTTAACCATTTTGGCAGTGCCTTTCTTCGTTTCATTGTCGAGCTTCAGGTCGGTCACCTGAAGGAACCAATCATTATCCCCGGCCGGACAAGTGGTATAAGTTGCTTTTTGAAGCCGATAGTGGTTCTCACCCTCAAATAGCAGCGTCTCAGCGTAGCCTCGGCTGCTGGCATCCTTCAAACGATAATTGGGCTGGCTCAGTTGCCCGGTTTTGCTTGCCAAGTTGAACTTGAGCTTGGAACCCTCCAGTATGTCGCCATGTTGCTCGACACGCACGCTGCCTTCGGCCTCCGCATCATCGGTGTCCTGATAATATTTCATTCGCTCGGCGGAGATGAACTGATCGCCATTAGACAGCTCGGCCCTGCCGATGGCTTCGATTTCCTTGCCAGAATGTCCTTGTAAACGATCGGCTGCAACGAATACCTTCTTGTTTTTCTTTGAGTCTGTTTCCGCGTCGGATGCTGCAAGCCCGGTTTCAATCTCGGGTTCAGCCGCCCCGCCGAGCCGCAGCTTTGCTTCACCCTCTTGTGCCAGGTGTCCGTGAATGTGCTGAGCCTCGGTAAAAGCCGAAGCGTTTTTATCCGGCTTGGCGCCAGGTATCGCGGCTACGCTGGCGGGACGAGGCCCGGTACTGCTGCGCAGCGTGGCTTCATCTTCTTCCGCCATATGGCCTTGTGCACGCTCAACTCCGGCGCGCGCAGTCGCGTTTTCACCCCTTTCCGTTTCGATGGACGAACCGCCCAAAGCAGACTCATTTTCTTCTGCCGGTGATCGTGTATAGTTCTGCTTCGGCCTGGATTGAGCGCTTTCCGGCGTGCTGCCGGATTGTTCAATGGATGCGTTATTTCCGTGTGCCTTATCATCGGTTTTTTGACGACCTTTCATTTGTTCGGCTGAGCGCAGACGATCACGCCGCAGTTCAGCCTCGCCCCTGGCTTCAGCCTCATATTCATGGCGGCCCTGTATGCGTTCCATGTCGATAAGCACAGGCTTGTTGTCATTGGTTGTCCGGGCGGGCGGCGCTGTGCTTTCGGATGTGCTACTGGAGGGCGAAGGTGTGTCTGCGCGCGCGTCATATGCGAGGCAAAATAAAAGAACTGACCAGCAAATGGGGCGGGAAAAACGCGATTTCATTTGAGGATAGCCAGCCTGAAGAGGAAATCTTCTTGATACGGATGAATTTCCGTTTTCAGATTTATAAGTCTCGTATCACAGACATCGAAGCGTGAGAGCACGTAGCGTATTTGAACCAAGCTTGTGAAAATCGAGGGATGCCTTGCGTTGAGCCTGCTGCTAGCTGGCCTTGATGATGAGTTAACGGGGAACAAAGCTGTAAGTGTAACAAAAAACAGAAGATAAGCTATGCCGGCTAAGTGTAGCAATGCCCAGGCCCCGAGTCATCGGTTGGTAACGGAGTCGCGAAACGCAGCGCCATCGCACCTCGGGTATACGCCCCAAGCTCTTGTTAGTGCATAGGTCTGCATGAGGATATTTGCAGCATTGATCGGCTTGCCAGGTTACTGCGCCGGCAATCTATCCCATTTATCTTTTTCATGAGGAGCGGTCGATTGCGCTTCAATTTTACGCTGTAAGGTACGGGTTGGCGCGTGCTCGTTTTCATATTCACGAAATTCAGGGGCTAAGCTTGCATATTCACATTCTCGGCATTTGCGGCACATTCATGGGCGGTATCGCGACGATCGCGCGAGCAGCCGGCCATAAGGTAACCGGCTGCGACGCGGGCGTGTATCCACCCATGAGCAGTCAACTCATTTCTCAGGGGATCGAGTTGATCGAAGGATTCTCGCCGGAACAAATCCGCCTGAATCCCGACCTCTTCGTCATCGGTAACATAGTGACGCGCGGCAATCCGCTCATGGAGGAAATCCTCAACCGTAGCCTTCCCTATGTTTCGGGCCCGCAGTGGCTTTCGGATAATGTTTTGCGCGACAAGTGGGTTCTGGCTGTCGCCGGCACGCACGGCAAGACGACAACGAGCGCGATGCTGGCATGGATTCTTGAATACGCGGGATTGGGGCCGGGATTCCTCATCGGGGGCATTCCGGAAAACTTCGGGTTGTCGGCCAGACTTGGCAGCTCAAGCTTTTTTGTCATCGAGGCAGACGAATATGACACTGCTTTTTTCGATAAGCGCTCCAAGTTTGTCCACTTTCACCCAAGAACGGTAATACTCAATAATCTGGAGTTTGATCATGCGGACATCTTTGCCGACCTTGCCGCGATCGAGCAGCAGTTTCACCATTTCGTACGCATCATTCCCGGCAACGGCCTTATCATCGCCAATGGCCGGGAAAAGAGCCTGGAGCGTGTGCTGAACAGGGGATGCTGGACACCCGTGGAAAGGGTAGGGGTAGCAAACGGTTGGCAGACCGATATTCTGGCCGACAGCCAGGTCGCTATTTCTTTAATGGGGGAATTCCAGGGGAACGCTGCATTGGAAGTTGCTGGGCGAACACAACCGGATGAACGCGCTGGCTGCTTTGGCCGCGGCCCGCCACGCCGGTATCCCCGTAAATATTTCCATCAGTGCGCTGATGGAATTCAAGAACGTCAAGCGCCGGATGGAGGTCCGAGGGGTAGTCGAAGGCATCACCGTTTACGACGATTTTGCCCATCACCCCACAGCCATCCGGACAACTCTCCAGGGGCTGCGCGATAAGACGGGAGATGTTCGCATCATCGCGGTATTGGAGCCTCGTTCCAATACGATGAAGATGGGTTTATGGAAAGCCAGTCGGCGGACAGCCTTGCGGCTGCGGACCTGGTGTTCAGCTATACGGCCAATCTGGGCTGGGATGTGAAAGAGGCGCTGGTTTCCCTGGGTGAAAAAGCCTTATATCAAGACGACCTGGGCGCGTTGATCGAAGCCATTACAGCTGCCGCCATACCCGGCGATCATATACTCATCATGAGCAATGGCGGTTTCGGCGGAATCCATGAAAAACTGCTGGTAGCCATGCGCGACCGTTTCAAAGTGGCGAACTGATTAAACCTAAATCCGGTAGTTGACCGCTCATTTAATAGATCAGTGTTATGATTAATAACAATATTTCATATTATTTGACGCTCACCTTCCGGGTGAGGGCGCTACGGGGTGAATTGCACAGTTTTTGGGGCACATGGCTGCGTTGCAACTTCTTGGAATGGAACGACCATTCCGCGTCGTTGCGCCTTGCCCTGCACCCCAAAAACCGTACACTTCACCCCGTCCAACTACCGGATTTAGGTTAAAAGATCAGTGCGAGACTCAGTGCGCTGATCTCACCGTTCCACAACTTGCACTGATCCACCGGCCGCTGGTATCGGCGTGCTCATTGACGGGATTATCTTGTACAGTACCATTGAATATGGTCCAAACCGAGAAGCGCTCGGGAGTTTAAATGTTCCTTCAGCTCTTCCATTGCCTTTTAGTTGAGAATGAGTGCAGACGAGATCCATCTTGTAGCTGTTTTCTGCCCGCATCGCATTTTTGATGCTGCAACCCGATTCCTGTACATGAAAATAAGATGGAATTTCTTCATCCGCCATTTGCTGGGTAATGCAGACTCTGTATGCGCCGCCCATCCTTATCGAGGCATGTCCAGTCCATATTGCTTGGCCAGGCTGGTCAATTTCTGCATTTGCTCAGGCGGGATCTGGGGCACCAGCGCCAACAACATCGACGTGGTTGTGACTTCCCATAATCCGGGGCGGATGTGATTTTCGGCAGCACTTGCGGCTGAAACTATCGGTAGCAATGATAGTAATAAAAATAATTTTCGCATCCATTCCTTAAATAAGATAATCCTGAATCTGCACCGTAGCGAGCTCACCAAAAAGGTGAAGCTTAAGAGGTAAAAAGGGGTACAAAAAAACCTCTCCGGTTATAGCGCCTTTGGTGATGATCCGACAAACGAGTGGTCAACTCCCGGATTTGGGATAATACATACCTTCGATAGCTATTAAACTGGACAAGTGTAAGTATTGACGTCAAAACTAAAAGGATGACCGTTTTCCGGATCAACTTACTTTGGCGGTCGCAGCCGCCAGAGTGCGGTGCGCCGCCAGCGATGAACGAAATATCGCTGAGCCCGGAACGAAGTAGCGCAACTATCAGTCTTGCGGCAACTCAAATCAGGAATATGAGGGTTGGTATGAAAAACGAAATTGGAATAATCGGGAGAAGTTTCTCCATTTTCGGCACGATATTTTTATTGTGCACATCAGCGAGTACGTGGGCTAATACAGATGAGGAGAGTCTTATTGCTGCATCGGGCAACGGCGATCTCTCGCGGGTCAAGACGCTGCTCGTCACAAAAGTCAATGTGAATGCGCACGCACCCGACGGTGTTACCGCCTTGATAGCGGCGTCCCAGAACGGCTATGAAGAGGTGGTGCAAGTGCTGCTCCAGGCCAAGGCGGACGTAAACGCAAAGACGAGCAACGGCACTACCGCGTTGATGCAGGCTTCACAAAAAGGTCACCGGCAAGGTGCAGGAGCTGATTGCCGCCAAGGCTGACGTGAATGCCAGGAGAGGCGATGGCGTTACCGTATTGATGCAGGCCCACAGGAGGGACAACGGCAGATCGTACAAATGCTGCTCGCCGCCGGGGCCGATGTAAATGCCAGATTAAGCAATGGCGCTACCGCACTCATGCTGGCGTCGCAGATCGGCCATACGGGAGTGGCGCAAACACTGCTCGCCGCCAAGGCCGATGTGAACGCGACAGCAGGTAACGGCGCAACCGCACTCATGCTGGCATCCAGGTATCGTCACCAGGATGTGGTAAAACTCCTCAAGGATGCAGGAGCCAGATAAGTACCGACGCCGCACCTTGGCGCAGACCTTGCCCAACCGCAGCGGCAGTCTTATCCGGAATCACTCGCTGCGTCCGGATGATGCAGTCTTCATTGTGCAGTCCAGGAAAGGTGGTACTGTTCCGGGAACGGACCATGCCTTATAGTCGATTGGGGCTTTAGCCGCAATGTTCTGCCGGATCAGGACCTGGCGTACCATCTCCGGGATCATGACCATGCCGACGTAGCGCCCCAGGCACTCATGGCTGCCGAAGCCGAAATGAAAATAGTTATACCAGTTACGCTTCGGAATAAACTCGTCTGGTGACTCGAACGCTCTCTCATCGAACGTTGCCGACAAGGTTACCGGCAGCACATAGGTTCCCGCGCGAAGCAACGTTGCATGTTCCGTGCCCTTGGCTGCGGTATAGTCGCTTTCGCAAGTGCGGAACAAATAAGGCGTGATCGGCACGAAGCGCAGGGCCTCCCAGACGAAGCCATCGAATTCAGCGGTGTTTTCCTGCTGAGCAGCGGTTGTTGCCTTGGCGAGCCATTCCGGGCGATCCAGCAGATACTGCATCACCTGCGCAACGGCCTGCGAGGTCGTCTCGATGGCGCCGATTAAAAGACCGCCCGCGTTAATCCCCAGGCGTTTGATGTCAAAATCCAGTTGTTTTGGATAATCCGTGCGCAACATTCTGGTCACGATATCATCGTCCAGCCGAATGAGAGTCGAAAAGGTGAGTTGTTCAGCCTTTACTTGCAGCAAGCGGCGAGCAATAAGTTCGACGATGAACTTGCCCAGTTCTTTGGAAGTTTCATTATGACGGTCGATGATGTATTGGGATTTTTCCGGTGGCAGCGCGTCAAAAGGATGATTATGAAAGGTATCGCATTGGTTCCAGTAAGACCATTCGATCAAATCCGCCCGCTTTGCTCCGGTAAGCCCGAAATATTCTCGCACCAGGGTGGCAGGCACCATGCGACAATAATTGCCGACCAACTCGATGTTGCCATGTGCATTGTCGAGTATCTCCCTGGAAATCTTGCCCACCATTTCGCGCACCGCCGGCAGGTCATCGCGATTCAACATGCACTGCATCAGGGATTTTTCACGCGTATGCAGGGCATCGTCATCATGCATCATCAGGTAGTTGCCCATTTTTGGTGCGTAAGGCGAAACCGTGAATACCTTGGGCATATTCAGCACTTCCCTGACATCGTCGAAGCGTGTGATCAATGTGCATTTCGACGTCACCAGAATCGGCCGCTTTTCGCGCAATTCCTTGAAAAACGGCAACGGCTCCGTATCGATCCAACGGCGAACCAATCCAAATTTATCTGAATCGGCAGCGGCATCATATTGCTCCAAGTAATGACTTGCACTCATCGGTAGCTCCCTTATCGTTTGTATATAGCGAATGTCGAAAAATCACAGTAGGTCCGGATCATAGCGTCTTCAAATATTCAAGCAGGTCGAAGCGGTCTTCCCTGGACATGGGATACAGGCATTTGCCTTTGATGGACTCATCTTCATCTTTGATCTTGTCGTTCGAACACTGGTCTGGACCCTTCTGGTCTACAGATCCATTAGACTCGTTGGCTACGCGTCTTGCCCGTACTCATGCCCGGCATTGCTGTTTCC
>CAWKMH010000099.1:0-38044 GCA_963850515.1 uncultured beta proteobacterium | reverse complement strand
AGAGGGATAGACACGTTCTTTGCTGGAACTGGCCCAGGACCTGAAAAACAAGACCTACCGCCCCAGTCCGGTCCGGCGCGTCATGATATCCAAAGCGGATGGAGGTCAGCGTCCGCTGGGGATACCGACGATCCGTGACCGGGTAGCCCAGATGGCGGTGAAGCTGGTCATCGAACCCATCTTTGAAGCGGACTTTTGCCCGAACTCTTATGGATTCAGGCCAAAGCAGAGCGCCCATGATGCGGTGGACGACGTAGCGGATCGGCTGCCATCAAGGTTACACCAACGTTATTGATGCCGACCTGTCGAAATACTTTGACAGCATCTCTCACGCCAGGCTAATGGCTGTCGTTGCCGAGCGCATCGTTGACGGGGGGATACTGCACCTGATCAACCTATGGCTCAAAGCCCCTGTCATCGGTGAAGACGAGGGCGGCACCGCAAGCAGGTGGGCGGGGGAAAAGCCAATCGGAGTGGCACGCTGCAGGGCGGCGTCATTTCACCGCTGCTGGCGAACTGCTACCTGCATCTTCTTGATCGGATATGGGACCGGCAGCAACTGGGAGGAAGCTGCAAGCGCACCTTGTCCGCTATGCGGACGATTTTGTGGTGTCATGCAGGGGCAAAGTCGATGGGCCGCTGGCAAGGTACGTCATGTACTGGAACGACTTGATCTCACGCTTAACGAGGCCAGGACCCATATGGTGGATGCCCGGAAGCGAGCTGCGATTTCCTGGGTTTTACAATCAGGGTGAGCAAGAGTGGAAATCGTGCAAACGCTATACGATATATGTCCGGCACCGAAATCTCTGGAAAATCAAAGACCGAATGACGAAATTGACGCTGCGGGAACTCACCCCGATACCGTTGGAAGATATTAGCGGGAGATGAACGCCGCCTGAGTGGATGGGCAAACTATTTCCATTATCGCAATTCCAGCGGGATATTGGACAAGGTAAAAGCGCACGCCGAAGAACGCCTGCGAACGCACCTGATGAAGCGACACAAGATCCGGGATCGTGGAACCGGCTTAGGCCGATTTTCCAGCCAAAAGCTTTATGCGTACTATGGGCTATACAAAGTTCCGACAACGGCGGGCTGGAAAACGGCGCATGCCCTGGCGTGAAGAACATCGGAAAGCCGTGTGCGGGAAAACCGCATGCACGGTTTGATGAGGGAGGGCAGGCGAGAGCCTGTTCTCTACTCTACCCTTAGATTCATAAAGATTATTAGAATAAGCCGTTCCGGCTAGGCTTGGACACCAAGAAAAACATGAACATAGCCATATTGATTGGGATATCTAAATATAAAAATGCGGCTCACTTACCGGCTTGTGTAGCTGATGTTAACCATATGCGCCGAGTACTTGAGGCTACAACGAAGTACGAAGAGATCCGTTGTCTAACCGAACAGACCAATTCCGGTTCTTTAAAGGACACGTTGGGGAATTTTTTGCTGAGTATCGAAATCAAAATACGCCACCCCTAACGGAGGTGCTGATTTATTTTTCGGGGCACGGCATTTATTACACAGATGCGCTTTTGTGCTGTTCTGACTTTGATGCGGATCGGCCAGAAACTACCTCAATCAGTAACGTGGAGTTGGACGATCTACTCCGGAGCGTGTCACCTAAAGTTGCTGTTAAAATTATCGATGCATGCCAGTCTGGCTCTCCTTACATTAAGGACGCAAGTGCGGGTTTCGAGAAAGCCTTAGGCACTAGCCGCTTACAATCATTTATCTGTATGGCATCGGAGCGGGTCAGACCAATCGTCATATGCAACCGCCGAGGCGAGTGCTTTTACGGCGAAATGGATTGATGCTGCTCTTTACAAAGCAAGATGGTGTGGTCTTATATCGATGCTTCAGACCTTCGCTGCACGATGCATTCCGCAATACCCCAGCGAGACTCCGTTTTTCGTGAGTCAGGGAACTGGCCTGGAACAGTTTTCGGCTGTTACTAATGAAATGAAACAACTGGCAACTAAACGTTATCAGGAATTAGCTGTTGCAACACAAGGACAATCTAAGCGCTATCTTATCTGCGGAGATTGCTCGCCTTGACGAGCTTTACATTCCACCTGAAACTGCCTCAAAGAGTGTGGAGAAAGCGGGGCAAGAGCTAGAAAATGAAGTTATTTCAGAACCGTTAGTTGCTCACTTCTATGCGAAGAGGGTAACCCTAAAAATTAAGCTTAACACCCTTCCGCGCGCTCACCTTATCGCTGATTTTGCGCAAGAACAGGGATGGTCGAAGAATTATTTCGTCAGGATTGGAACTGAAGAAGTTAGGGTTAGAGTTGCAAAGAATCCTTTGGCTACCGCATGGCATTTGATGTATAAAGCAGAAAACGAAGACGACTACGTTATCGAAAGACGTACTCGCCCTGCAAATTTGGAGGCCACGCAAAATCTCCCGTTTGAGGTGGCAGAAGTTACATTCCAAGCAAATAATCATCCGTCTCTCAAAGCCTTCATTCTGTATATCGGTATCGTCCATTCACTAACTGACGTAATGGTGCTTTCGGCGGTTGTTCGTCTGATGCCGAAAGGTTGGGAAACGCGCTTACCTGAACTTTCTGGGGTTCAGTGGCAATATCAAAGCTATCTATGGAAGGACGTGGCGCAACGCCCGAAAGTTCTATGGGAGGACGCGATGAGACAGGGAGAAGTGGCTATCAGGGCTTATCTTGGCCCTTGCTTTCCAAAAACAGAGCCCCTTCAACCCGACGACTCTTCGATAGATGCGGCAGAGAATCGATAGGGTCGATTCGATTGATCGAAAAAAACGATATATTGATTGCCTTTCGAAAGCTTGAGTACGGATAGTTCGGCGGTCGGAACTATTCTTATCAATTGAATCTTGACCTCATAGGTTCCTTAGATTCCTCTTTCCAGACACTTGTGAAATATCTTTATAGATAGAAACCCGATTGAAAAAAATATTGGGTTGCGGCAATTGTCAACCACATGCCGCTACACGGGTTTTGAAAATGTACTTAATTCTGGCCCCATATACCTGCTTGAAAAGATCGGGAGCAATAACGCTGTCGCTTTTTTCATAATAGTTATTTCCACATAGGCGACTGAAGCTGATTTGGCCGTTTGGCGTCAACTCCTGACCGTTCCTGTCGAGAAGAATCAGGTTGAATACCACGTCTGGTGAAACCGCGTTGCGGACGCGGGACCGCACATCGAAAGACGTGTGCCAGATCAGTGTGTCACCGCGCTCTGAAACACTCAGCGTAAGATTGTCGATATAGGTTATCCCGGCTGGACTTTGAAGCTCCAGGTTATTGAACTCCCAAGTTTTGCTGTTCTTGCGTTCGTCGGCTGCCGCCCTGCCGTCCGTCGTCATTGCCGCACTAGAGTCGGAAGCAGAGGACGCCGCTGAAACAATAATAACTTTATCTGTGGCGCGAGGTGTGGCTTGAGGACCTTGCCGGTCGGGTGAGCCTCCCGATCGAACCGATATGCACCCGGATAACGCGACAAGAATTATCAATACCGTAATCGTATACAGATTTTTCATGGTTTTCCTCTCTTGCGATTGTGAAAAACACCTATGTCGCATTCATGTTTCGATGGGTCCGGACTCGATGGAGTAAACATAAAAGAGGCAATAGCGACTACGCTGGTGCTGCCGTGCGGATTTCGGCAGCGGCACGGATACGAAGCGCCCAATCGAAAGAATGCTACGCCTTGCGCCGGATATATCGGCTCGGCTTGTACAGCGCGCTATGCTGTTGGAAGGGAGCCGCGAGCATAATACGTCAGGCATTCTCCGATGGCTTCTAACGCATGGAGTGCAGCCCGATCATGTTGCCCTCGGTGTCGAAAACCAGCGCGATGAAGCCATATTTGCCGATCGACATTTTTTCCTTGAAAATACGCCCGCCGTGCTCGGCGGCCCGCGCAGCCTCCACCGCGCAGTCTTCGCACATGAAGTAAACCAGCGTGCCGCCGCCACCCGAGGCGCAGCCTTCCATTTTAGCGAGTGCGCCCGCCGCTCCATAGCCTTCCTGCGACATGGGAAAAGTCCACATTTCCAGCTCTGTAGCCAGCGGTGGGGTTGGGAATCTGCTCGAGTTTTCCTTGCAATACCGCTTCGTAGAAAGTCTTGGCGCGCTTCATGTCCTGCACATAGATTTCAAACCAGCCAACTGGATTGGGTTTCATGGCGTTGCTCCTTTGACGTGAGGGAATTCATATATTTTTCAGCATAGCGTATTTTTGCGCGCTAATCGTCGTATCGAGGCTTTGATTCGGGCATTCCTCATTTCCTGATTGTGAAACCTATGGAATCAGACCTGAACGATTTGAAATTGCTCCCTGTGAAGGAAGATTTCTGAAGGTAAAGGGTTTGGGCCTGAGGCTGGAAATCCTGGGGAAATGAATAATCCTGCCATTTTTCTCAGTAAAATCCATTAGATCCATACGATTGCGCATTAGTAAAAAAGAAAACCTTCAAATAATTATAGGATTTGAAAGAAAATTGGCAAATTCTTTCAAACACCCGAATGGGGTTCCGGACCGAACAGACTACGTTCCCTCATCCCCATCTACAGAACCAAAGGAGCCTCATGCTGCCATGCTTCTCTGCCGATGTGTCGGTCCGCTTTACACTTGCGATCCCAGGCATTCGGAAGAAATATATAAGTTGTTGAGTAAAAAGCTTTCCCGAAGTTAGCATAAACTTTGCTTCGGGATTAATTTGAGCCACCGTGAGAAGCAAGAATTTAAGTACAGCATAAACAATAGACGCATATGATTGCCAATCCATTGTCTAACCGAGAGGCACTGCAATGAGCGAAACTCCAAAAGACACCTCTTCTGCCGCAGAAGGACAGGCTGATCACTTACCTGAGGGGTACTTTCCCGGCATTGAGCAACTTGCGACAACAGTCATTGCGTCGTTTATAGCGAAGCATGGCCCCGCGGTTGGCGGAGCCATGTATAAGGCTCTGAAAGGCGACGATGTTCTTTTTGTTCAGATTGAAAAAAGCTGGAAGGATGCGGATTACTATTACATTGCACTAAAGTTCAGAAACTTGATCGAGCATGGTGTTTATCTCGAAGACATCTATGTATTGGTACCCAATGACGCTCCGCTAGCTGTTTTCAAGAGCGGGAGAAACTCGATGGACTTCAGCAACGAGGACGTAACCTGGGTTGTTCCCAGCGAATTACTGCCCAGGCTGCTACCCGCCGAAGCGGACTCGGCAAAGCAGCTCCTGCTGCGCATTCCCGACTTTACACGAGAGGGGTACAGCGAAAAGGCGCTTGCTAAACTCGACTCCATCACTTTGGGATATCAGTTTTCGCGGCTCGATAAGCCGGGGCCTGACCTTAAAAAGGATATTGTTATCCGCCTTCGAAAAAGTACGAACTTATCCTGACAGGCTGATCTTCTCCTCGAGACGGTCGTCCAGTCGACAATTGGGCTACCGCAAAGCGGTGATAGAGTTTGCTCCCCAATCGTTTCTCTTGCACTATCCAGATCTATTGCCTATCTTTTACTTTATAGGCCAGCTTGTAGACAATGCATTTATGAGGGCGATTGAGCGGCTATTGGGCATCGACATGACTTTTGGATCGAAACCATGGCGACTTTATTTTTAAGCGTAGCCGCATCTTAAAAAAGTACCGCTTCACCTGACTATCGATAGGAGAGACGTCATGCCATACGCCACCATAAAGGATCTCCCGGAAAACGTCACGAACGTATTGCCGAAGCACGCGCAGGAAATATATCAGGCAGCTTTCAATAATGCCTGGGATGAATACAAGGACCCGGATGATCGCAGAGGCGATGCTTCACGCGAAGAAACCGCGCATAAAGTCGCGTGGTCGGCGGTAAAAAAGGAATATGAGAAAAAAGGTGATGAATGGAAGAAGAAGTCATGAGTTTTACGATGAGGTAAACACCGCAGATTACGGGCTTTCTAAGGTGTTTTCAGGAATTGGTGCACCCGAGCACATTTTGAGTGTGTGCCTACCCGTTCAAATGCCGCCGATTCTCAATCCTTACAGCTATTCACATCCTCAGTAACCGTTTTCCCGTCTTTTAGCACGACAGTTTGCCTGATTGTCTTGCATTCCTTATTTTGCTGTGCCGTTACCGGTCCGGTTTGAACGACCTCAGCTTTACCCACCAGGCCGCTATCGGGGTTGCTAAAGGTCTGGGTCTGGTTTGTCTCGAACGCTTTTTGCGACGCATCGGCCATTTTTTTCTTATCGTCTTTGCCGAGAACGCCTCCAATCTCCGCACCGACATAATAGCCTGCGACACCGCCGGCAACAGCACCCAGAATGCGCCCCACCGTACCGCCGCCGAGATAGCTGCCCAGATAGCTCGCTCCGATAGAGCCGGCAATGCTACCGATCAGCCCGCCGGTTCGCCTTGTGTCCGCTGTTTGACATCCCGGCAGGAGCACGATCAGCGCTATCGCGATGAGCCATTTGGCTCGTGTACCAGAGAGTGAAATGTTGCCCATGATATTCCCCTTTCAAAAAATTCCTGATCTACAACGGGTTAGCGTCGCGAAATGCTCGGAATCGAAGCCGGCTTGATCCAGGCCCGGTTTATGTGCTTCTGTACTCGGATATCATCAAAAGAAAATAGATACAACTATTTGACAGCATAGCAATCCCTGAGGTAAGTTCCGCGCGACCGTTATTTGCATTTTCCTTTTATATTAGAAGAATTTGATGAAAATGAAGAGAACAATTCTAATAGTCGCGCTCCTGGCTGTCATTCCAGCGCTCTCAGGTTGCTGGTATGTTGTCGCCGGCGGCGCAGGCGCCTATGGCGGATACAAAATGAAACAGAAAGGTTATACGCTACAGAACCCCATCACCAAGGAAAAGAGCAGCCAGCCCTCCAGGTAACTCAGTCAGTATTGCGTGGATGCATCACGTCATTTTTTCGACGACCCTATCATCGCGGGAAAAGCCGTTTTTGCCATTACAAGATTCGGCGAGCCATCTAATATTTACAATACCAAGCGGTAAGCAGGTAACTGGACGGATGCCCGCTAATCCGGGTATAGGCGCTTACTCCCTGCGTGTTTTTATCCACTCTTCCGCTTGCCGTTGCGCTTCGGCAACTTGTACCGGCGTCATGAGCTTCTCCATGAGCTCCTGGTTTTCTTTCGCATCCTCGTAATCTCCCGCGCTGGCGATGCTGAACCACTTATCAGCCTCAACATAATCCTGCGTGACGCCGGTACCATTGTAGTAAAGCACGCCCAGGTTTGTTTGCGCCCCGTGATGACCCTGCTCCGCCGCTTTTTGATACCAGGACAAGGCTTGCGCATAATCCTGCGGTACGCCCTGCCCGTTGTTATACTTGACACCCAGGCTGTATTGCGCCCTTGCGTAACCCTGCTCCGCCGACTTGCGATACCAGGATAACGCCTCCAGCGCATCCCTTGCGACGCCCCGGCCGCTGTCGTATCGTACGCCCAGGTTGTATTGGGCATCCTCATCCCCCTGCTCAGCGGCTTTGCGATACCATGCCACGGCCTGCTGATCATCCCGCAAAACACCTTTTCCGGTGGCGTACATTACGCCGAGATTGAATTGGGCGGGGGCGTAACCCTGCTCCGCCGCCTTTGCGATACCAGGCAGCCGCCTCATAATCGTCGTGCGTAATCCCCCGGCCTTTGGCATAAACGACTCCAAGCTTGAATTGCGCCCGTGCATATCCCAGTTCGGCGGCTTTGCGGTACCAGGAGGCAGCTTGTTGATCGTCCTTGATAGTGCCCTCGCCCGTCGCATACATGATGCCGAGATTGAATTCGGCATCCGGATTCCCCTGTTCAGCCGCTTTGCGAAACCAGGACACCGCTTTCTGATTGCTCTGCTCCACGCCTCGGCCCTTGGCGTACAGCACGCCTATCGCATATTGCGCATCCGCATATCCAAGTTCCGCAGCTCTGAGATACCAGGATGCCGCTTGCTGATCATTCTGCTCCACGCCCTGGCCTTTGAGGTACATGAAACCCAGAATCCCTTGCGCGGGAGCGTGTCCTTGCTCAGCGGCTTTGAGATACCAGGACAATGCCTGCTGGTAGTCCTGCGTAACTCCCTGGCCTTTTGCGTACATCACGCCAAGATTGTACTGGGCCACGGCATATCCTTTATCCGCTGCCCTGAAGTACCAGAGCATGGCCTGCTGATAGTCCTGCTCGACCCCTTGACCTTTAAGGTACATGAAACCCAACATGGATTGCGCCGGCGCGTCGCCCTGCTCCGCCGCTTTGCGATACCAGTTCGCGGCCTGCGCGTCATTCTGAGGCACGCCTCGGCCTTTCGAATACATGACGCCCAGATTGAACTGGGCATCCGCGTTTCCTTTTTCCGCTGCCCTCCTGAAAGAAGCTACCGCTTTAACATAGTCCTTGCTGAGGGCGAACCGCATTCCATCCTCAAAGTCTCCGGCGAATGCCGGAAGAGTCAGCAACATCAGTACCAGTCCGGTTATCGCCGGCCCTGCCGCCGCCATTGATATCGATAAACGCATCATTTATTCACCGTAATTCCACCGATTCCTGTGTTAGAACCTAAAATTCAAAGCTCGTTGCCGGTTTTTTACCCATCGATGTTTTTTGTGCTGTTTCCTGAAGCTTGAGATAACCTGAGAAATGCGATGGCTATATCCAGGAATATCAAGAGCGCTATTCTATCGCGGCAAGCACTTAAAAATGGCCCATGCGCGATCACGTCCAGGATTTTTTTGTTTGCGGGGCTTGATAAAAGGAAATCCGGGTTTTTTCAGCCGAAGTAACGTAGCCGGCCGAAGAGGTGAAACGAAAGAAGTCTTGCTCAGCTTAGCGGGGTGAACACGCTTTCAGCTTGTCCCATGCTATATCGCTCTCGTATTTCTTCCCGTTCAGCGTGGCGACTACCGTTTCGTTATCGGTCCTTTGTATCGTCATGATGAACGAATAACCGGGGCTGGCTTCGCCGCGCATATCAGCATTTGATTTATGCGCATAGATCTTGGGAATCAGTGGCTGGAGCACCGCATCAGGGTTGTTGGTTGCATTGCGCGCGTATGTTCCCGGTAGCGCGCCGGACGGATAGGCATAAATTTCTGTCGCTTCGATATCCTGATAGCTTCGTACTTCATATTGCAGACCGCGGATCAGCCACCGGCTATCGGTTTGCAGTTCATTGATGACGCAGCGTGCGAGCGAAGCGCGATCTCCGGTAAATTTGGCGGCGTAAGTCTGCGATTTTTCCTTGAGGCCAATGCCCGAGCATGCCGATAACAGGCACGCTGACAAAAGTGGGGCTAAAATTGTAATGCGTTTTTTCATGATAACGTTCGGATATCGCCTCCCGTTTTAATGAGATCAAGCGCACTTCGCAGATTTTTTGTTTTCATGGGGTTAGCAGGGCTTGTTGGGCGACGCTTTACCCCAGCCCGAGCTATCATGCAATGTAAACGTAGGCCAAAAGTATTCATTTGTAAAGCATCGTTTATTTTCGGATCAACCCAGGAAACCAATGCGTGCATTTTCCAGGCGCCGTTTTCACGGCATAGGTCGCGGTGCAGACGACAATTCTGACGCCGACTCCGGCGTTCATATGAGTGAGGAGTATGGCGTACGCTCACTCCATATTGGCAGCAGCATGGTGCAAAGCGCGATGAGATTGGCAGCACCAAACCATCTGGAGCTGACCTATACCCGATGCATGATGGGTTTTACCCTGTTTCATCCACAGCCGGAAAATATGCTGATGATCGGTCTGGGAGGGGGCTCGCTGGCGAAATTCGTATATCACCGTTTGCCGCAGACTCAAACGACCGTGATTGAAATCAATCCGCAAATCGTTGCGATGGCGCGAGATCATTTTTTTGTACCGGCGGATGATGATCGCCTGCAAGTCATGATTGCGGAAGGCGGCGAATTTGTTGCCAGCCACCCTCGCAGTGCCGACGTACTGATGGTTGACGGTTTTGACGATGGCCGCCAGGTACCCTCGCTTTGCAGCCAGGATTTTTATGATCGCGCCCGTGAGGCATTGAAAAAAAACGGCGTGCTGGTGGTCAACTTGCTCAGCAGAGACAGGGCAGTCCATGACTACATTCACCGCATCGAGGATAGTTTCGCCGGTCGAGTCGCTACGCTACTGGCCGAGCCGTTCGGTAATCTGATCGTCTTCGCTTTCAAGCACAGTCCTGGCAGACCCGCCTGGGAAAATTTGCAGGAGCGTGCGGAGCAACTCGAACAGGAACTTGCCTTGCCTTTTACCAAGTACGTCAATAAATTACAGCAGCGCAAGCCTTTCTGAGTCATGCTCATGTCGATGGAGCTTGATGGTTTGCGTTAGCTCCACCGATATCATTGACTTAAATCACTGACAAGTAGGTCGGGCTCCGCCCGACGATCGTTTTCGATCGTCGGGCGGAGCCCGACCTACATTGGCGCGGTGAAGATATTCAGCCGTAACTCATCAAAACACGACCGGATTATGGATTACGCCCCGATCCAGGCCACAGCACACAGGCTCAACCGATGCGAGCACCTTCCGATTATGGTAAAGTTTCGGGTTGTCACAGGAAAGTGACGAGAGGAGAAGCCAGACCATGAAACTGTACGAATCCGACCACACCAAATTCATGCGCGAACTGTTCGAAAAAAATCCGAAACTGGCGGAGGATCAGAAAGAAGCGCGCGCCATCTGGTGGGATAAAAAACTGGACCTGGAAGAACGCAAGCGCTTCAAGGAATCGAGCGTACCGCAGAAAGGCCTACGTCTATTTCGGAAAATAGAGCGGATATCCAAGTAGGTCTGCGAGTTTGCCGTGCCACATGCTCACCAGGATAACAGCACCGGTTGGTCTCAGATTCCTCATGCAGAACTTCGTTGCGCGTTCCAGTCACAGCGCTTCAAACACGCCCGCCGCGCCCATGCCGGTGCCGACGCACATGGTCACCATGCCGTATTTCTGATTGTGCCGGCGCAGGCCATGCACCAGCGTGGCGACGCGGATCGCGCCGGTCGCGCCCAGCGGATGGCCGAGCGCGATCGCGCCGCCCAGCGGATTGACCTTGGCGGGATCGAGCCCCAGGTCATTGATCACCGCGAGGCTCTGCGCGGCGAAAGCTTCGTTCAGCTCGATCCAGTCGAGCTCGTCCTGCTTCAAGCCGGCCTGCTTCAGCACCTTCGGTATCGCCTTGATCGGGCCGATGCCCATGATTTCCGGCGGCACGCCGGCGACCGAATAGCCGAGGAAGCGGCCAACGGCGTCAGCTCGAAGCGTTTCATCGCCGCTTCGCTTGCCAGCGATCACCGCGCCGGCGCCGTCGGACATCTGCGAGCTGTTGCCGGCGGTCACGGTGCCATTCGCCGCGAACACCGGCTTCAATTTGGCGAGCACTTCGCGGCGTTGGTGCCGGGCCGCGGGCCTTCGTCGGTATCTCGTGCGCTGGACACGTCGCGGATCTCATGCGAGGCGAGATCGGGGCGTGTTCTCGACCACCGTATAGGGCGCGATCTCGTGCTTGAATTCGCCGCGTCTCGATGGCCTTGAGCGCCCTTGCGTGGCTTGCCAGCGCAAATTCATCCTGCGCCTCGCGGGTGACCTTCCATTGCTGCGCGACTTTTTCGGCGGTGATGCCCATGCCGTAGGCGATGGCCGATGTTCTCGTCGCGCTGGAAGATCGCCGGGTCCAGCGACATCTTGTTGCCCATCATCGGGCACCATGCTCATGCTCTCGGTGCCGCCGGCGATCATCACGTCGGCTTCGCCCAGGCGGATGCGGTCGGCCGCGAGCGCCACGGCCTGCAGCCCGGACGAGCAGAAACGGTTGATCGTCATGCCCGGCACGCTATCGGGCAGCCCTGCCAGCAGCACGCGATGCGCGCGACGTTCATGCCCTGCTCGGCCTCGGGCATCGCGCAGCCGACGATCACGTCGTCGATGGCTGCCGGATCGAGTCCCGGCGCACTGCGCCAGCGCGCTTTCAACACGTGCGCCAGCATGTCGTCGGGCCGACGGTGTTGAACATGCCGCGCGGCGCCTTGCCGACCGGCGTGCGGACGGCGGCGACGATGTAGGCTTCCTGATCTTGCTATCGTTTCAGAGAATTCTGGATTCGAATGAGCAGTGTCTTGCCCTTCGCCTTAGTTCCTGAGCGGCTTTCCGGTCTTCAGCGTATGCTCGATGCGCGCCTGCGTCTTTTCGGTTGCCAGCAGTTCCATGAATGCGGCCGCTCCAGCTCCAGGAACCAGTCCTCGTCGACCAGGCTGCCGGGCGTCAGTTCGCCGCCGCACATGACGTAGGCGATCTTGCTGCCGATCAGGTAATCATGGTCCGAGATGAAGTTGCCTTCGAGCATGTTGACGAGCATGCCTTTGATGTTGGCAATGCCGGTAGAGCCGGCCACGGGAATATCGCGCGCTCTCAGCGGCGGGCGATAGCCGGCTTCAGCCATTGCGCATCGCCTGCGCCTTGGCGACGTACAGCAGTTCGAACCGGTTCATCACGATCCGGTCGGCCGCGCGCAGATAGCCGAGTTCGCGCGCATGCTCGGCACTTTTGACCACCTGCGCCGTCGCGACGCTCTGAAAATAATTTTTCAGCAAACGGGAAAGGATCGCCGCCTTTCGCGTCCTGCGATGCGCGCAGCGCCAGCTCCTTGCAGCCGCCGCCCGCCGGCAACAAGCCCACGCCGGCCTCCACCAGGCCGATATAGCTTTCCATTGTCGCTACCGCACGGTCGCAATGCATCATGAATTCGCAGCCGCCGCCCAGCGCGAGGCCATCCACCGCCGCTACGGTCGGAATCATCGAGTATCGAGGTCCTGCGAAGTCTGCTGGAATTGCTCCACCATTGCTTCGACTTCCGCCAGCTTTCCGCCATCAGCGCATCGGCGAGATTGAGCTTGCGCGCCGCCTTCAGTACCGCAGACTGCGCCGTTTTCCTGAATTTTTTTGCCAGGACGCTGAAGGCGGAAGGCGGCTCGCTCGCTCTTCAGCCGCGCCGTGGCTTTTTGAAGATTGGCGCCGACCGAAAATGGCGGCTCGGTCTGCCAGATCACCAAGGCCGCCAGTTCCGCTCGGCTTCATCGATGGCCTGCTGCACGCCGTCCAGCACATCGCTCCCGATCGCATGCATCTTGCTCTTGAAGCTGAGAATGGCTATGCGGTCATCGGCCGAGCCATTGCCGCCGGTCGCCCGTATGCCACATCCGCACCGCATCGGTCTCGAATATCGTTGTGCCATATTGCGCACGCTCGCCCAGCAGCCGATCCGGAAACAGCTGGCGCCGATACACCGGCAACGTCGAACGCGGCCGGAAGGTATTGTTGGACGGCGCATAGGAGCCCTGTGCTCTGTGCACGCCCTGTATGCTGATATCGACGGCTTGGCTGGCGCTTTGCCCCAGTTCCTGCACCCATGCCGGCAACGTGCACTGCGCTCATGCTTTTGCCGGCCGCGATATCCTCGGTTATCCACCCGGCAATCTCGCTCCATCCCGCCGCCTGCCAGATCTCGAACGGTCCCTGGTTCCAGCCGAAACCCCAGCGCATCGCGAGATCGAGGTCGCGCGCATTGTCGGCGATCGCCGCCAGATGCACCGCGCAATAATGGAACATATCGCGGAATATGGACCATAGGAATTGCGCTTGCGGATGTGGATTCGCGCGCAACTGCGCCAAGCTTGCTCGGCAAGATTTTTACGTTTGAGCAGTTCCTTTATGTCGTCGTCGGCCGTGCCCGCCGAGAGAACGATATTCGCCCTTCGCAAGGTCCAGCACATGGATTTCCTTGCCCATCTTCTGATATATGCCGCGCCTGGCTTTCTGCCCGAGCGCACCTTTATCTACCAGGGCTTGCAGCCAGTCGGGCACGGCATAGTATTTGTGCCATGGATCGTCCGGCAGCGTATCGCGCATGGTATCGATCACGTGCGCAAGGATATCGAGCCCCACCACGTCGGCGGTGCGGAAAGTCGCGCTCTTGGGACGACCGATCAGCGTGCCCGGTCAACGCATCCACCACGTCGAATCCGAGGCCGAATTCATCTGCGTGATGCATGGTGGCGAGCATCGAAAACACGCCTATGCGATTGGCGATGAAATTCGGCGTGTCCTTTGCACGAATCACGCCCTTGCCGAGCATGTGACCAGGAACGCTTCCAGATCGTCGAGCATCGCGGCATCGGTCTCCTTGCAGGCGATCAGCTCCACCAGGTGCATGTAGCGCGGCGGATTGAAAAAATGCATGCCGCAAAACCGGTGGCGCAAGTTCTCGGGGAACGCCTTCGCCAGCGCATTGATGGAGAGGCCCGACGTGTTGCTGGCAAAAATGGCGTGCTCGCCGAGGTGCGGCGCGACCTTTTTATACAACTCGCTTTTCCAGTCCATGCGCTCGGCGATGGCTTCGATCACGATGTCGCAATCCCTCGAGCAATTCCAGGTGCTGGTCGTAGTTCGCGGGCTGAATGGAGGCGGCCTTGGCCGCGATCGACAGTGGCGCGGGATCCTGTTTTTTCAGATTCTCGATCGCCTTGATCACGTTGGCGTTGGGATCCCCCTGCTCGGCGGGCAGCTCGAATAACAGCGTCTCGACGTTGGCATTGACCAGATGCGCCGCGATCTGCGCGCCCATTACGCCGGCGCCGAGGACAGCGGCTTTGCGCACCATGAATTTACGATTATTCAATGTCGCCTCCAGTTCGATCCGTTTTTTTCATCAGGAAAAAGCCCGCTTCGTGAGCGTGCGGCATTCTTGCCCGCTTACCCTACCTTACCCATTCCATTACGTCAAAGTATCGTATTACCGGCTGCCCGGCGAGAACAATTTTTGGATAACATCCCACTGAGTTTGTCGGCCGGAAACCCAGGTGAGCTGCAAGAATCTCGAGTTTTTGAACGTGCGTTATTCCTGCGGAACGACGCGCGGTTTGCGATTTTCGTCCACGGCGACATACGTCAGGACCGCGTCGGTCACCCTGCAGCATATTTCATCAATTCCGTGACGAAGACCCCGCTGTGCATAGACGGCAACATCCACCGTGATGGAAGTTCGGCCAACCTTGACGATCTTGGCATAAAAACTCACGATATCCCCGACAAATACCGGTTGCTTGAATACGAAGGAATTCACGCTACGTGGCAACACGCCCACGAGCCCGGCGTATTGCCGGAAGGCTCCCGGCAATGTCCACCTGAGCCATGATCCAGCCGCCGAATACATCCCCGGCATAATTAGTGTCCGTCGGCATCGGCACCAGGCGCAGTATCGGATCGAGCCCCTCGGGCAGCGATGTGTGAGTTTCTGTGTTCGTATTCATTTTCCATCCCAAGGTTTAAATTGCCAGCTTTGGCCAGTCAGGGGCTATGCACGATATCATTTTTGGATTGCCGGGCGCAGCTCGACCTACTTTGGCGCCAATCTTCGCACTCCGGGTGACTTACGGACACGCCACCTATCGATTCCTAATGCCCCGCATATAGCCTGCTCACTTCGGCCTGGTAACGGTTCAACACCTGCGCGCGACGCAGTTTCAACGTAGGCGTCAGCATATCGTTCTCGATAGTCCATGGCTCCTGCGCCAGCGCCACGCGATATATTTTGGCATAACCGGGAAACTCTTTTATTTGATGGGTGATCCGTTCCAGCAGGATTTCTTCGAGTTTCTGGTCTTGCGACAACCGGCGCAAATCGCTATCAAGATTATACTGCGCCGAAATGCTTTCCCAATTGCGGGAGTTCAGAACCACCAGCGCGCTTAAATACGGACGGCCTTCTCCAATCAGCATTACCTGTTCGAATAACGAGTCATGCAGAATCGCCGCTTCCATGGGCGCAGGCGGAATTTTCTGGCCGGTGGACATCACGATGATTTCCTTCAGGCGGCCGGTGATGGTCACCCGGCCTTGTTCATCAATGCGCGCGATATCGCCGGAATTGAGCCACCCGTCGGGCGTCATTATTGCCTCGGTGGCTGCCGGATCGTTCCAGTAACCGAGCATGACGTTGGGGCCGCGAATCAGCAAAGCATTGTCCGCGCCGAGTTTCACCTCTACCCCCGGGATGGGACGCCCCACGCTCGACGGAAGATTGTCCTCGATGGTGTTGCAGCATACGACCGGACTGGTCTCCGTCATGCCGTAGCCTTGCAGGATGGGCAGGCCCAAACCGATAAATACCCGTGAAACTTCTGTCGGTAACGCCGCGCCGCCGCTCATCGCCTCGCGTAGACGCCCACCCAGCTTGCTCATTACCTTCTTCGCCACCAGGGCTTCCAGCAGTGGCCATAACATGTGAGAAAAAAGCCGGGGACCCCGCCGCTGCTGATACTCAAAGCGGCTGTAGCCGATTTCAACCGCCAGATTGAACAGTTTTCTGCTCAAAGCCGAACCTTCCGCCAGCTTGGCGTGAATGCCGGCATAGACCCGCTCATAAATTCTCGGGACGGAAACAAGAATAGTGGGCCGAATGATCAGAAGATCTTCTTGCAGTTGGTGAACCGAGCGGGCATATGCCACCGTTGCACCGCGCATCATCGGAGCATAATAACCGGCAGTGCGCTCAAACGTATGCGACAGCGGCAAAAATGAAAGCAGCAGATCGTCCTGCCGATGGGCACCACTTGCAGGCAGCTATGCGCATTCGTAAGTATATTGTAATGGCTCAGCATCACCCCCTTGGACCGGCCGGAGGTGCCGGAGGTGTATATGATGGTGGCGAGTTGATGCTGATCGCGGCTTGCATCCTCCACCTCTTCGGCTTTTCTCTGCGGATCGTCCAACGGCCAGTCTGGCAGCCAGTCATGCAGGGCAAGCACGAGGCCATCGTCTTTTTCTCCAGGACTTCCCTGAACCGTAATGACGCGCAGCAGATGCGGCAATCTGACCCCGTACTTCATGAAACGCTTGCCATTGGGCCAGTTCTTCGAGCAATAGTACTTTAACGCCTGCGTCGCGCAAGATGTAGGCAGCATTCTCGGGCCGATCGGCTGTATAAAGTGGCACGACGACAAGCCCCAGCCTTAGCGCGGCTTGCTCGAATATCACCCATTCCGGGCAGTTTCGTAACATCACCGCTACCCGGTCGCCAGGCAAGAGTTTTTCTCGCGTGAGCGCAGATTGCCAGTGCGCGATGCGCTCATCCATCTGTTTCCAGGTGAGGTCGCGCCATTTGCCGCTGGAGCGGTCGTAATCCCGATAGGCTACCGCCTCGGGCGAGCGACGTGCCCGCTCGCGGAACAACCCGTCGAGCGTTCGGGCGGTTTCCACCGGGATAACATCCGTCAGATTACGTGCTTGGTTTGCATCATTGGCTTTCACCCGCGTATTTTTGTCGGACCCGATAGGGTTAATTCGGCTTTGATTGCTCCGCCTCATGCTACCGTTGTGCCGGCGCAGTTTCTGCTGTCCCGCCTGATGCTCGGCCAAAATCCGGCGGAAAATCGTCCACCATGATCACGCGGCGGCGCATGGATTTCATTTTTCCCATTAACTCCAGTTCGGTGGTGGTGATGACTCTCTGCTTGAGCGCAGCCGCGATTTTCTCATCGTCCTGAGCGGGAATCCGGCCCGCTTTGACCGCCGCACGTAACTTGGTTTCCACTGCTTCGCACACGACCGCGCACTGAAGCGCCTGTTCCAGCATGCCCAGCGGTTCGTCGGCGGATGTGGGCATATAAATACCCGCAGTCAGGCGGTCTCGCGCCTCTCCCGGTGCCAGCATCAGCTTGGCGATTTGTGCCCCAGTTCATCCGGGGGCGGCGAGAATGGCTTGCCCAGCGGAAACACCATAAACCGCAGGAGGCGCGCCGTGAGAATACGGCCGGGAAAATTATCCAGCACGCCATCAAATGCCTGCTGCATGCGATAAAGTGCATCCTGAATCGACCAATGCAGCAGCGGTAAATCAGCTGCGGGCCGCCATCATCCTTAAAGCGTTTGAGTGCCGCCGAGCATAAATAAAGCATGCTGAGAATATCGCCAAGCCGGGCAGACAACCTTTCCTTGCGCTTCAGCGCTCCGCCCAAAACCAGAAGGGAGATATCGGCGAGAAAAGCGAAAGCGGCGGAGAAACGCGTCAGTTGACTGTAGTAACCTTGCACTTCAGGACCCACGCTGCCCGGCGCACTGCAAGAGATGCCGCCGGTCAGTCCATGCAGCAAGGAACGCAAACCATTGCCGACACTGTAAAGACAATGTGTCCCCATCAATGCCTTGTCGAATTCCACCGAAGCACGCACGGTATCGCCATTACTGGCTGCGCGAATCTCCTTCAGCAGATAAGGGTGGCAGCGTATCGCCCCCTGACCGAAAATAATCATATTGCGGGTAAGGATATTGGCGCCCTCCACCGTGATGCTGACGGGGATATGCTGATAATTGCGCCCCAGGTAATTGCTGGGTCCCAGGCAAATGCCTTTGCCGCCATGCACATCCATCGCGTCGTTTATCGCCTGGCGTCCGCGCTCGGTAAGATGATATTTGACAATGGCCGAGATGACCGAGGGCTTTTCGCCCAAATCCACTGCGCCCGCCGTCATCATCCGCGCCGCATCCATCATGTACGTATTGCCACCGATGCGGGACAGCGCTTCTTCAACGCCTTCAAAATGTCCGATCGGCGTCTTGAATTGCACCCGCACTCTGCCGTAAGCGCCGCTGGTGCGTGCCGCCAGCTTGGCCGCGCCGGTGCTGGTCGCGGGCAGGAAATCGATCGCCCGACGGCAAGACAGTTCATCAGCATGCGCCAGCCGCAACCCACTCCTTCGCGTCCGCCGATTACCCATTCCATCGGGATGAAGACATCTTTTCCCGAATTGGGGCCGTTCTGAAAAGCCGCATCGAGAGGAAAATGGCGGCGGCCGATGTTGACGCCCGGCGTATTGGTGGGGATCAGCGCCAGCGTAATGCCGAGGTCTTTTTCGCCGCCAAGTAGCCCATCCGGGTCATGCAGCTTGAATGCAAGTCCCAGGAGTGTCGCCACCGGGCCCAAGGTGATGTAGCGTTTTTCCCAGGTGACCCGCATGCCCAGCACATTTTGCATCACCGTTGAATTCGCCATGGCAAACGATGCCGAAATCGGGAATCGCGCCCGCATCCGACCCTGCATCAGGTCCGGTAAGTGCAAAACATGGCACTTCCAGCCCTTTTGCCAGGCGTGGGAGATAGTAATTTTTTTGTTCTTCCGTGCCGTAATGCAACAGCAGCTCCGCCGGGCCCAGCGAATTCGGCACCATTACCGATACCGCTGCGGTGCCGCTGCGCGAGCTGATCTTCATGACCACTTCGGAATGCGCCAGCGCTGAAAAACCAAGGCCCCCATATTCCTTGGGAATAATCATGCCAAAAAAGCCGTTGTCCTTGATAAATTGCCAGACGTGGGGCGGCAGATCATACAGTTCGCGCGTAATATGCCATTCGTCCAGCATGGCGCACAATTGCTTCGACCGGGCCGGCAAGAAAGGCTTTTTCCTCTGCGTTGAGCTTGGGCTTGGGATAAGCCAGCAACTTGTTCCAGTCCGGCTTGCCGCTGAACAGCTCTCCATCCCACCATACGGTTCCGGCATCCAGCGCTTCCTGTTCGGTTTGCGAAACCTTCGGCAGGATTTTTCGGAAAACTTTAAGCAGCCGGTTCGAAATAAGTGCGCGGCGAACGGCTGGGACGAAAAAAATAACGCCAATAAGTAGAACCAGCGTCGTAAGCAGGGAAGCGATCAAGATAATTTTCCTGCGTAGGTCTGCAACAGCTGCACCGAGTATTCTCTTATGGATGCCGGATGAGATCAATCAGCTGCGGCCGCAGTCTCGCTTCCACTGCTTCGCAAGCTCATCTTATTATCCACTTTCTTGATGCCGTCCACCATCCAGGTGAGCATATTGACACGATCCATCTGCGCCTGATTATCCACAGATACCGCTCAGCATGACCTCGCCATTATGCGCCTCTACCCTGACATCCAGATGCCTGACATCGGGATCGGCCAATAGCGCGGCCTTTATTGTGCTGTTGAGAGTGCTGTCGTCCACCGCCTCCGCGGTTGGAGGCGTCACCCAGGACTCATGCACCCTTTCCTCCGATTTTCCGCATCCCGCGGTGGACAAGGCGCCGATGAGGTTGATGTCCAGAATAACCAGTTTATGTCTATCGTTCATTTTGTTTTCCCTATCAGAATTGATTTAAAAAAATTAGATCTGGCATTGATAACAAACCACATGATTATGAAACCGCCGCAGCTTTTAAGCCAGTGTCTGCGAGATACCCGCGCACCTGTTCCGGCAAATTTTCCGCCAGGCAATCGAATTCCCGTATCTCCTTTCATGGAACGCAGCCAGGTGAGTTGTCGTTTTGCCAATTGCCGCGTAGCAGCCAGCGCCATTTCGCGCATTGTTCGCGGCTTGATTTCCTTTTCCAGATACATCCATACCTGCCGGTACCCAACGCAACGCATTGAAGGGCTTGCTTCGTTCAGGCAGAATTTATCACGGATTGCGCGAACTTCATCGATTAATCCCAGCTTGAGCATTGTCTCGAAGCGTTGTGCAATGCGCTGATGCAGTACGCTCCCGGTTGCCGGGAATCAGGGCAATCTTGATCGCACGATAGGGAAGGTAAGCATTTCTTGGCTTCTTCAAAATTTCCGACATGGGTTTGCCGGTGAGATAACATACTTCCAGCGCGCGCTGTATGCGCTGGCTATCGTGTAGGCTTGATCCGTGCCGCGCTGACTGGATCAAGCCGTAACAACTCATTGTGCATTGCGGGCCAACCGTTCTCTTCCGCCCTGGCTTCGATCAGCCTGCGTATGCCGCTGTTTGCGGAGGGAGAGTCGGAAAGGCCTTCCAGCAGCATCCGGAAATAAAGCATCGTGCCGCCAGCCAGCAACGGAATATTGCCTCGTTCCGTAATTTCGCGCATTGCGACAAGCGCATCATTGACAAATTGAGCGGCGGAATAACACTCGTGCGGCGCGATCAGATCGATGAGATGATGGGGCATGCCGCCATGGATTCCGCGTCGGGTTTAGCGGTACCGATATTCATGTGCCGGATAGACCTGGGCTGAATCCACGCTGACGATTTCCACGGGGAAGTGCCTGGCGATTTCCAGCGCAATGCCGCTTTTGCCGCTTGCGGTAGGCCCCATCAGGAAAATTACGGGGGGAAAGGTGGCGGATTCAGGCCTTTCAAGTTTGAGTTTGTTCTGTCATCGGGTAAACGAGGTGAGGATGGCTCATATTTTGATCGCACGGCGATCACTGCCATCTTCTGCTTTTTTTGTAAATTCCGGGTTTAAGGATTTAAGAGGAGAGGTTGGTAGACGCCACGAGAAAATCATTAAACGCCATATTCGATTGCATGGCAAGCGTCGGTTTTTTCGGTTAGAATTCCACTTTTTATGCCGCTTTGCGCTATCGCGCCCGCCTGCCGACACCCGATACTATTCCATGATTCTTGTCCTGAGCCCGGATACCCGGCCTGACAGTTCCGAATACAAACAGTTGTTGGTACATCTTGCCAATTTGCCGGGTATTTCCACGCGTGTGCATAGCTGAAGTCGGCATCGAGCAGACGCTTACCGAAGTGTATCTGATCGGAAACACCAAGGCACTGCCCATCGAGGATATGCAGAACCTGCCATGTGTCGAGCAGGTTGTCCGGATTTCGGAGGAGTATCGCGTTCTCGGACGGCACAAGGATGATCACAGGCCTACCCACTTCGACTATAACGGCGTGCGCTTCGGGCAGGATACGCTGAACGTTTTCGCCGGACTATGCGCCGTGGATACGCTGGAGCATGTCGAGTTGATGATGCAGGCGCTACGGGATAATGGCCAGGTATGCACTCGTATGGGTGCCTATAAGCCGCGCACCAGCCCATATTCGTTTCAGGGCCATGGCAAAGCCTGTTTGCCTTATGTTTCGAGCTGGCGGGGAAATATGGCATCAAAGTGATAGCCATGGAGATCACTCATGAATCCCACGTGGAAGAGATTTGCGAGGCCCTGTACCGGACGGGCAACTCCACCGGTGTCATGCTGCAGATAGGCACGCGCAACACCCAGAATTTCGAATTGCTGAAAATTGTCGGACGCCAGCAGGATTTTCCGGTATTGCTCAAGCGCGGCTTCGGCATTACGCTGGATGAATCACTTAATGCTGCGGAATATCTGGCTTCCGAGGGCAACCGCAAAGTCGTTTTTGGCTTACGGGGTATGAAAACCAACATGGCGGATCCTCATCGTAACTTTGTGGATTTTGCCCATGTGCCGGTAGTCAAGCGCCTCACACGCATGCCGGTCTGCATCGATCCTTCGCATTCCGTCGGCGCTGCGCGCTTCTTCGCCGGATGGCATACTTGATATCATGCATGCGACCGCACAAGGCGTGATCGCAGGCGCTAATATGGTGTTGGTGGATTTTCATCCCGTGCCGGGCAAAGCGCTTGTGGATGGGCCGCAGGCATTGCTGATCAGGGAGTTGCCTTTTTTCTGGAAGATGTCCGGATTGCGCGGGAAGCGTACGAACAGCGTGTGGCCCTGGCCGGACGTTATCAGGAGATGTAATAGCCTCCACCTCGTCTTCTTTCCAGGGATTTGTCTAAAAATTCCGGACTGTGCAGCTCCGCTTCGCAGATATCCTGCTCACTTCTACTTCCCAGGCTATCGCATAATCCCTTAAACAAGATACGGCACAATGTTTTAATACTGCTGCTTGTGTTTCCGGTGATGGATTGTCGACTTCTATTGGTATCGCTGGCGTTGTTCAAACTGCAGAGTAAACGTCGTCGCTTTCTGCGCCCTCCACTTTCCCAATCAGCCTGGTCGATGATCGAGGACACAATATCCGGCTGGATCATTTCGCCAGCCGTATCGTCTCGCTTTCCCCGAATATCACCGAACTGGTGTTTGCTGCCGGGGCAGGCGATAAACTCGTAGGTGTCGGCCGCTACAGCGATTATCCTGAAGCCGCCAAGTCGGTTCCGGACGTCGGGGATTCTTCCAGTCTGGATCTGGAGAGAATTATTGCGCTTAAGCCAGATCTGGTGATTGCATGGCGCAGCGGTAATGGGCTTCGGATATCGAGAAACTGGAGAAACTGGGCCTGACCGTTTTTGCCGCCGAAGCAACCAGACTGGAAGACATTTCGCGGCTGTTGCGGATTACTCGGCAAGTTGACGGGAACGTCAGCGCAAGCAGAACCTGCGGCAAGCGCTTATGAAGAGGAATTGCAGCAAATCAAGCGCAACTATGGCGACCGGCAGCAAAATTAGGGTATTTCAGTTAATCTGGCATCAGCCGCTGATGACGGTGAACGGTAATCATATCATCAGCGATATCATCAACATTTGTGGCGGCATCAATTTTTGATTCCGCGCCTTCCTTGACACCTGTGATATCCGCGGAAAACTTGCTGGAAGCCGATCCTCAGGCCATCATCAGCAATGTATCGCTTGGGTTCGGCTGAAACGGGGGAGAGGCGCTGTTGCGGCGGTTGTCGCATATTCAGCGCGGTCAAGAAGCGATCATTTGTTTTTTGTGCATCCCGGATCTTATGCATCGCCAGACAGCCCGTATGCTGCAGGCTGCGAAAACAGTTTGCACGCAGCTGGAGAGCGTTCGGTCAAGCGAAGGAAAGAAGATGATGCGGGAAAATGATGAACTGTAAATGATGCAGCGCAGGTTTTCAAACGCTTAATACGTGAATGGGAGCCGGATTTTATTGAGAAGAAGTTCTCTTGAAGAATATACGAATGCTCTGGGTAGCATGTCGGACTTGAAGAATCGAAGCGAAAAGTGACTGGGCGAGGAAGATTCTTGAAGGATTTTGAAGGCCAATAGTTGTTCTATTGGTCGAAAAAAGCGGTGAAATATGAATCAGCCAGACGCTTTTGTAGCCGATTTTCTTTAAGTCCGACAGGCCGCTAGTATAATGATTCATCAGATTTTGTCATGGATTAAAGGTACCCTATTGCACTATGTGTAAAGGAATGCGCGTTGGAACAACACAGATATCGGCGACAAGGCCAATCGAGAAATAGTTTTTATGGAGAACGACCAATGATCAAAGTATTACTTGCAAATCCCAGAGGTTTCTGCGCTGGCGTAGATCGCGCTATCGAGATTGTCGAGCGGGCACTGGCCATGCATGGTGCACCGATTTATGTGCGTCACGAGGTGGTACATAACCGCTTTGTGGTGGAAAATCTGGAAAAAAAAGGAGCAGTATTTGTCGAGAATCTTGATGAAGTACCCGTGGGCAGCATTCTGATCTTCAGTGCTCACGGTGTTTCCCATGAAGTGCGACGAGAAGCCGAGGCGCAACAGTTTAAGGTTTTCGACGCCACTTGCCCGCTGGTGACCAAAGTTCATATTGAAGTGGCAAAGATGCGAGAGCAAGGAAGAGAGATCATCATGATCGGCCACCAGGGTCATCCGGAGGTGGAAGGCACCATGGGGCAGGCTGAAGGAGATGGTCCTTGCATGTACCTGGTGGAAACAGAAGAGGATGTCGACAATTTGCAGGTCAAAGATCCGACTCATCTGGCTTATGTTACCCAGACCACCTTGTCGGTTGATGATGCAACACGGGTGATCAAGGCGTTGAAAAGGCGCTTTCCGAAAATCACCGGACCGAAAAAAGACGATATTTGCTATGCCACGCAAAATCGCCAGGATGCAGTCAAAATGATGGTAAAGCAGTGTGATCTGGTAATTGTAGTCGGCTCACCCAATAGCTCCAATTCCAACCGTTTGTGTGAAGTTGCGAGAAATGCCGGTGTGGACGCGTATATGATAGATCGTGCCGAGCAATTGCAGGAAGGGTGGCTGGAGGAAAAAGACCGGATCGGCATCACTGCTGGCGCTTCTGCGCCGGAAGTGCTGGTGCAGGAAGTCATTTCACGGCTAAGACAGATAGGAGCAGGACAAGCAGGAAGAGAGGTGGTGGTAGAGGAATTGAGTGGCGTAGTTGAGTCGGTAGTGTTTCCGTTGCCTAAAAATTAATCGCAGTCAGGAACTGGAACTTTTTTTCACGAGCAAACATCCTGATCGCGCGACGCAGCGGTGCGATGCCAGCGTTATCCGGCGAACCGTCCCGCTTCATTGTTGTCATATTGTTGATTGCGTCGCTTTTTGTCGCTTTCGCAGGACTGAAAGATAAAGAGCTCAGCCGGTTTATTTGGATCGGCTCTTATCGGGTATAATTTTATTCTCCAGTGCGAGATGTTTATCCCTCTTCAGAATATGGCAAGCTGCCGCTGAGGTGACTGCCGGATTGCCACGTTCCTGTGCCTGAGCATCCATTTGATTCCAGAATATCTATTGGCAGAATTATCTGGGGCGAGAAGTCTTCATCCAGATCTTCTTCTTCGTGCGCACCATCTATCCCAACAGGATGGCTCGGACAAATGGAATATGCCGCGGCAGCCAGGAGAAGGGAGGCAGGGAGAACCATTGCAAGATACCGGCTTATATGAATCTTGACGGCGGTACGCTACTTGTTTCACATCAAAAAAAACTAATTATTTATTCAGGTCGGCCGGGCAATCGGCCGTTGTAATATTGATGCAACACATACAGGAAAAGGCCAGGAAGATACGTATGGTTATCTTCGATGTGGACGGAGTCCTTACCGACGGCACTCTCTTCCTTACGGATGGCGGCGAGGAGATCAAGGCATTCAATAGCCATGATGGTCATGGTCTGAAAATGCTCAAGGCAAGCGGCGTCAAAATCGCGCTGATCACTGGCAGAAAATCGCGCTGCGTCGAACTGAAGGCAAAAGATTGGGGCGTTACCGCTCGTTTATCAGGGGGCAAAAACCAAATTGCCTGTATTCGAGACGCTGCTGGAGGAACAGGACCTGGATGCTTCGGCCTGTGCGTATATGGGGGATGACCTGATAGATTTACCGGTGTTGTTACGTTGCGGTCTTGCGTTCTCTGTACCTGCCGCGCCTTCTCTGGTGAAGAAGCATGCGCATTATGTTACGCGTCTTGAAGGCGGGCGCGGCGCGGTACGCGAGATATGCGAAATGGTCATGCAGGCGCAGGACACGCTGAACGCTCAATTGGCGATGTATCTTAAATGATCGCCCGCCTGTTTTCCGGGCTTCCTCTCATTCTACTCGCTCTGCTGGCAGCGCTGTTATTCTGGCTGAGCCAGTCGGTACGAACGCCTTCTCCAGCACAAGACAACGAAATTGGCCGTACCCCCGATTACATGATGGAAAACTTCTCGGCCATTCGCATGGATCAGGATGGTCTTGCGCGCCACATGCTTGTCGCGAAGGAAATGGTGCATTACCCGGACGACGATACCACTGATCTGGAACAACCCCTTTTTATCAACACCGAGCCCGGTAAACCGGCGCTGCAAATAAAAGCGGACAAAGCGAAGATGTCCAGCAACAACGAAGACATTTATCTCACGGGTAACGTTATGGTACTGAGGAACGCTGCCAAAGGCCGGAGCGAGACAACCATGACGACCAGCTTGTTGCACTTGATTCCCGATGATGACATCGCCAAAACCGATAAGCCCGTGGTTATTACCGAAAAAAATCTGTTATCAACGCGGTTGGCATGGAAATGAACAGCCGCACCAATATCACCCAGTTGTTCTCACGCGTAAGAGTTATTCATGACAATGCACGCTAGGGAACCCCTCGAGCAAGCGCCATGCGAATTCGACGGCAGCCGCTGCGAACATCGGACGGGGCGGGATATTTTTTACTATATTTTTTGCTTCCCTGCTGTTTACAGGACCGGTACTGGCGGAGCGGGCCGATAGCGATAAGCCGGTTCATCTGGAGTCTGACCGGGCCACTGTCCAGGATGCCAACAAGCTTGCTACATTCATCGGTAACGTAGTCCTCACGCAGGGCACGCTGATTATTCGCGCTGACAAGATGACAGTGAAAGAAGATGCCAACGGTTTCCAGCACGCCACGGCTTTCGGTAATCTCGCCAGTTTCCGTCAAAAGCGCGATGGCAAGGATGAATACGTCGAGGGTTGGAGCGAGCGTATGGAATATGACGGCAAGGCGGATAAGGTACAGCTCTTCAAGAAGGCAAGATTGAGACGTGGGCAGGATGAAGTGCATGGAGATTATATTTCCTACGATGCAATGAATGAATTTTTTCAGGTGACCGGGAACAACGATACGAGCACTCAGAGCCATTCCGAGGGGAGAGTGAGGCTGGTTATCCAGCCCAAGAAGAAGGAGCCGAAACCAGCCGCCGAAAAAGATGAATGAAATTGACCAACGCCCGGATTCCAAAAAAATGAGCGAATTAAAAGCCGTTAATTTAAAAAAGCGATATAAATCCCGGACGGTGGTGCAAGATGTTTCACTTTCTGTCAGCAGCGGTGAAGTGGTCGGCCTGCTGGGCCCCAATGGCGCAGGCAAGACCACCTGTTTTTACATGATGGTAGGGTTGGTGCCGCTGGATGGGGGCAGCATATCCCTGGATGATGCGCGATTTGAGCCAGATGCCGATGCATCAGCGTGCGCGCCTGGGCCTGAGCTATTTGCCGCAGGAGGCTTCAATTTTCAGGCGACTGTCCGTGGCCGATAATATTCGGGCAGTACTGGAATTGAAAAATTATACAGCGCGATGAAATGCAGCAGCATCTCGACGATCTGCTGCATGATCTGCACATCAGTCATATACGGACCAATCCGGCAATCAGTTTGTCCGGCGGCGAGCGCCGCCGCGTAGAAATTGCCCGGGCACTGGCAACACAGCCGCGCTTTATCCTGCTGGATGAACCGTTTGCGGGTGTGGATCCTATTGCCGTGCTGGATATCCAGAAAATTATCGGGTTCCTCAAGGAACGTGGCATCGGTGTGCTCATTACCGACCATAATGTCAGGGAAACATTAGGAATTTGTGATCACGCCTATATCATCAGCGAAGGAAAGGTCCTGGCTAGCGGAAATCCTGATGAAATCATCTATAATGAAAATGTGAGAAAAGTATATCTGGGAGAACATTTCAGGCTGTGAAAAAGATTCGGTCCGCACGAATCTTGCCTTACCGTGGGTATTCCAAATTATGAAGCCTACTCTCCAGTTTAAGCTGTCGCAGCACTTGACGCTTACTCCGCAATTGCAACAATCCATACGGCTGCTACAGCTTTCCACGGTCGAACTGAACCAGGAAATAGAACGTATGGTTCAAGAAAATCCTCTGCTGGAACTTGATGATCATATCGGCAGCGATACCATCGATTATCGGAATATGCCTACCGATAGTCCGGGCGGAGCCGCTTATCGGATCTGATTGAGATTCCGGATGAAGCCAGTGCGAAATTGCTTCCTATCGAGGACAGACTCCGACACGAGAAAGATGACCGATGAGTCAGACTGGTTCTCGGACGATAGAGCCGTTCGCAACACGCGGGATGACGATGACGAACGGGATTTTCAGCAACAGGCGGCGGAACCGCCCAGTTTGCGTGAGCATCTTAACCCGCAGCTAAGCCTTAGCCAGATCCCGGAGCGCGATAGAAGAATCGTTGGTTTACTGATCGACAGTCTGGATGATGACGGCTATCTTGCACAGGATCTTGAAGAACTCGTTGAACTGTTGCCGCCCGAGCTCGCAATAGACATCGACGATCTTCACATTGCTCTGGAACAGTTGCAACGCATGGATCCTCCCGGCGTTGGGGCGCGTAACTTCAGGGAATGCCTGCTCATGCAATTGCATGCGCTGCCGGAATATACTCCTTACCTGGACCAGGCGTTGCTGCTGGTGAACAACGATCTTGAAAGCCTGGCATCCCGGGATTTCGCCACCATTAAAAAGCTGCTGCACTGTGATGATGAATGTCTGCGATCGATCCAGCATCTGATTACCCGGTTGAACCCGAGGCCCGGCATGGCATTCAATTCCGCAGTCGCCCGTTACATCATTCCCGACGTAATTGTGACAAAGATCAGTGGTTCATGGGTAGCCAGCCTTAATCCTGAGGCAATGCCCCGCCTCAAAATCAACCGGCTCTATGCTGATATCCTGAAACGCTCTCATGATGATTCTACGCACGCGGCCTGCCAGGCCATCTGAATGAGGCGAAATGGCTCATCAAGAACGTGCATCAGCGTTTCAGCACGATTCTCAAGGTATCCTCGGCAGTCGTCGAACGCCAGCAACAGTTTTTTGAGCATGGCGCAGTCGCCATGCGCCCCATGGTATTGCGGGAAATTGCGGATACGCTTGACTTGCATGAATCCACGATTTCGCGGGTAACGACACAAAAATTCATGCGGACGCCACGGGGCATATTCGAATTAAAGTATTTCTTTGGCAGTCATGTAGCGACCGACACCGGCGGCGCCTGTTCCGCCACCGCAATTCGTGCTCTGATCAAGCAAATGATAAACGCTGAAAATGCACAGAAGCCGCTGAGCGATAGCCAGATTTCAGAAATTCTGGGGCAGCAGGGCATTATGGTTGCCCGCCGTACCGTGGCAAAATATCGGGAGTCCATACAAATTCCTCCCGTTAATCTTCGGAAATCATTTTAATCCAAGCCAAGGAGACATGATGAATCTCAATCTTACCGGTCACCACGTGGAAATTACCCCTGCAATGCGCGATTATGTTACTTCAAAGCTGACCCGGGTTATGCGTCATGTCGACCACGTTATCGATATCAACGTGATTCTGTCCGTGGAAAAGCTCAGGCAAAAGGCTGAAGCAAATGTCCATGTGCCAGGCAAGGATATTTTTGTCGAGGCCGACGGTTCCGATATGTATGTTTCCATCGATAACCTGGTGGATAAGCTTGATCGCCAGATGCTCAAGCACAAGGAAAAAAATGAAAGCCAACGTAATATCGGCGCGTTAAAGAATCAGGATGTCGAACAACCTGAATAATCGGCTCAATCAGGACTTTAGCATTGCCGATAAGCGGAAGCGTTGTTCCCCGGTCCTATAACCTGGAAGATGGTTCAAGCCAGATGCCCCGATTTAACGTTGCACAGCTATTTGAAGATAAGCAGTCAAAGCTGAGCCTGACCTGGGAGGCCGGTAAAGACGGTGGCGACCGGTATCTGGACGCGGAAGCCGTTGCCCGCTCGACACAGGGAATGATCGGTCACCTCAATTTCATCCATCCTAACTGGATACAGGTACTGAGCGAGACCGAAACCGAGTATCTCAACACGCTTGATGCCGAGTCCCTGGCACAGAGTATGCAGCAGATCGCGCAAAGCGACCTCTTGTGCATTATCGTTGCGGGCGGCGGCTCAGTGCCGGACTCGATAAGAGCCTTGGCGGATGCCACCCGCACCCCCCTTTTTTGCTCACCCTACTCCAGCCTGGAAGTGATCTGGACGTTACGCCCCTACCTGGGGCGCGTCCTTGCGCCCTCCTGTAGCCGCCATGGCGTACTGTTGGACGTTCTGGGAATGGGCGTAATGATCACCGGTGAAAGCAGCGTCGGCAAAAGTGAATTGGCGCTGGAACTCGTGAGCCGAGGCCATGGGCTCGTTGCGGATGATGTCGTGGAACTTTATAGAATTGCGCCAGAAACGCTGGAAGGATGCTGTCCTCCGATATTACGTGATTTTCTTGAAGTGCGCGGACTGGGGATGCTGAACATCCGAACTATTTTTGGCGAAACCGCGGTACGCCGGAAAAAAAACATGAAGCTCATCGTGCATTTGCAAAAACCCAGCAGCGCTGATTTCAACGCGATGGAACGACTGCCGATCAACGATGTTACTGAAAGCGTCCTGGACGTCAATATCCGCAAGGTTATCATCCCGGTTGCCGCTGGACGAAATCTGGCCGTGCTGGTAGAAGCGGCAGTGCGCAATTATGTTCTGCAACTTCGTGGTATCGATAGTGCTCAGGAATTCTTTGCGCGACATCAACAGGAAATGGAAAATGGCCAAAACAGACAAAAGCAGGAAAATGAACTTTGAATTGCAGGGCGGGAACCATTAATTCTCCCCTTGTATTCGAGAAATGCAGCTGATCGTCATTAGCGGCCTTTCCGGTTCCGGCAAGAGTATCGCCCTTACCGTTCTCGAGGATAATGGCTACTATTGCGTGGACAATCTTCCAGCAAACCTGCTGCCGGAAGTGACGGTATATTTGAAGGAATCCGGACACCAGCGCGTAGCGGTCAGTATCGATGCCAGGAGCCGCGAAACCTTGCATTTGTTGCCGCAACGCTTGGCCGATCTAAGGCGGCAGGGAATGGAAGTGCACCTGCTGTTTCTTGAAACTAAAACCGATACGCTGGTAAAGCGTTTTTCGGAAACCCGACGCCGCCACCCACTCAGCGATAACCACTCGACTTTGCCGGAAAGTATAGAGTTGGAACGCGAAATGCTGCGTGAGATACACGATCTCGCGAACCGCATCGATACCAGCGATTTGAGCGCCAGTTCATTGCGCGCATGGATAAGGGATTTTGTAGGTCTGAATCATGCATCCCTGACTCTCCTGTTCCAGTCATTTGGCTTCAAGCATGGCATTCCTCTGGATTCCGACATGGTATTCGATATTCGTTGTCTTCCCAATCCGCATTACGAGGCGCTTTTGCGGCCTCTTACCGGAAAAGATGGCGCGGTAATTGAATACCTTGATGCACAAGCCAGCGTCAATAAAATGTTTGAGGACATCAAGCGATTCGTGGATGACTGGCTACCCTGCTTCGTCCGCGACAATCGCAATTACCTGACTGTGAGTATCGGTTGCACCGGCGGACGTCATCGCTCGGTTTATTTCGCCGAACGGTTGGCGCGGTATTTTTGCGGAAACAACCAGGTTTTGGTACGGCACAGGGAGTTTGATGTGTAGGGCTCGAAGAGGAAGGGAAAGCGCAAGCTCATTCCGGTACGAGCGATACATCGTCTTCTTCAACCCATATGGAAAATATGCTAAGCTTGCGCGCAGCGGTGCGGGCTGAATGTCATCGCTGTTATGAGCCTACCGAAGTGTCTCTGCCGCGCATTCCTCGGGAGAGATTAACATCAGGCCGGTTGCCGCTACCCGATAAATTCCGGCCTCGGTTACAATAAAATCCATTGGAATATCGTGCGGTTGCGGATGCGCGCTGTGCATCCGCAAAATTTCGAACGCTACGCCGATGGCCAAGGGCCGCGGATTGATCGCGATCAAGGTACGATCGAAATAACCGCCGCCATATCCCAGCCTGAAGCCCAGTTCGTCGAAGCCTATCATTGGGACCACCAGCGCGCCAACCGTTACCAGGCAGGTATTATCCGGTACCGGAATGTCATAGGCTCCCCTTTTCATCGGCGCACCCGGCCACCACTTGCGAAAACACAACGGTTCCTGTTTATTCACTACTTCGGGCAGTGCAAGCGTCGCACCGCGTTCCCGGATAAAATCCATTAGGGGGCGCGGATCATATTCGCCACGATGAGGCCAGCAAAACCCTACAACGTTTTTCTGCAAGGACGGAAAGCCCTGTTCCAGCAAGGCTGTGATAGCCGTACTCCAGCGGCGGTGCTCCTCTTCCGTAACGTATTCCCTGCGGATCATCAACTCGGCGCGCTGCTGCTTTCTCCACTCTTGCCAGTTATCCATCATTCTGAATGAGCTATCTGCGAAGGCGACACCTGGTTTCCTTCCATCACAACTGCTTTTCGACGGGTGTGTGATGATCATGGGCAGCGATATTGTATGAGCAGTTTTCTGACGGGGGAAGGAATGGCCGCCTTCAGTGCGTCATCAAACGTTATCCAGCTTTCGCTCCCGTCCGTCGTTATGGCTGAGGGACATGAAACCACTTGCAGTGGCTGTGGATGAATCCGCAGCCTGAAGTGAGTAAAGGTATGATCGAATGGCTGCATCTGCGCCAATGGCTCTACTTTCATGCCAAAACGCCGCATGCAATGTTCGCTTGCATTTTCGCTTACCGGCATTTCCGGCAGGCACCATAAATTGCCCCAGATTCCCGCGGTCGGGCGTTTTTGCAGAAAAATCCGCCCCTGCTTCATCAGCATCAGCAGTGCTGTCTCCCGCTCCGGTAGCGGCTTTCTTGGCTTTGGAACAGGGAGTTTATCCGTTCGGTTATCCCGGAACGCGATGCAATCCCGTAGCAACGGGCATGACGAACATTTGGGCTTGCCGCGAGTGCAAATTGTGGCGCCGAGATCCATCAGCGCCTGGGTATAAGCTTCTATCCCGTTTTTAGTGTTGCTCTCGTCTTTCGCCGGGCAGCAATTCTTCAGCTTTTTGCCACAGTAGAATCTCGTTCTTTTTCTCCCCGGTATAGCCATCGATTCCGAAATAGCGGGCAAAAATACGCTTGACGTTACCGTCGAGTATCGCGCATTGTTGCCCATAAGCAAACACGGCAATTGCGGCAGCAGTAGAGCGCCCAATGCCGGGCAGTTGCCGGATCACTTCCACGTCTCGAGGAAAGACGCCTCCGTGGTCTGCGATAATCAGACACGCAGTCCGATGCAGATTTCTTCCGCGCGAGTAATAACCGAGGCCGCTCCATTGCGCCAGCACATCATCGAGGGATGCCGAAGCAAGGCTTCCGATATCGGGGAAGCATTGCAGAAAGCGCAGGTAGTAAGGAATAACCGTACTCACCTGCGTCTGTTGCAGCATGATTTCAGATAGCCATATCGCATACGGGTCGCGCGTGTTCTGCCAAGGCAGGTGGTGGCGGCCATGATCTTTTTGCCAGTGGATCAGCTTTGCGGCAAAAGAGTTCAATGGCGGTCCCGGTACTGACCGGTCCTGATATCCAGTTTCACTCCGGACGACGTGACGTTAGTGGCTTTCAGTACGCCGATCCGGATCGAGCCCTGGATTTTCAAATCCTTCAGATCATCGAATAAGGATAAGTCCAGCGATTCCTCCACACGTTTTGCACTCGCTACTTTTTTTGTAAACTTTCTTCCCTTTGCTGCTTTTGCTGGGGTGGCAGAAAGCGATCCAGATCCAGTTGGCCGATATCCACCAAAAAATTGAGGACGGGCTGAGCTAAACCGCTTACTTCCAGATTCCCTTTGATATCGCTGTCTCCCAACCTCCATTAAACTGCACCTGTGCATTTTGGGCCAGGCCATCCACTGAAGCGCTCCCTTCAGGTTGCCATGGAGGCCATCCGCAGCACCGGAGCTGTTGGCATCGATAGTGGCCACCAAATCCGGCAAGTCCAGCTGCTGGGCAGCCACACTGCCGGCAAGTGGAGAGGCAAACATGGCTTTAACGACCATCTCCTTTTTGTGTAATTCCAGCTCAACAGTTAGCGCACTGCTCTTGAAATCGCTTATCGTGCCGTTCACGCCTGAAAGAGAGAGATTGCCGTTGGTGTTACTTTCAGAGCTGATCATCTTTGCACCGCAACAATCCATCACTGGCTACTTTTTCGCCGTTCAGGCTCAATCGCGGTGCATCAAACTTGATATCGAGGTTATTCCCCCCGCTTATTCCAGTCATACCGAGAGTCAGCCCGCGTGCGATGAATTCATCGCCAACGGCGCCAGAGCAAACGCGCAGAAAATCACCTGTGGAATTTATCACAAGGTTATCGATCCCGTTAATTGTCCCTTTGCTCTCAAGGTTCAAGCCACCCACGGCATAATGTTGATTGGCTACATCCAACATCAAATCGAATTACAGGCTGATGGCCTGGTCGATCTCAGGCTGTTCAGGGTGACTCATCCTGAACGCCAATTTCACTTTGCTGCGAATTGCATCATTCATTGAGCTAGACCGGGCATTGGTCCTATCGGCCTTGAGATTGACGTCCCCGAATATATATTGCTTATGGCTGGCTTCATCGCGAAAAACGAGCGTACTTTTTTCCGCGTGCACACGACCAATATCGAATTTGAACTGTTCAGATGTTTCGCTTTTAACAAGCAAATCATCAATATTCGTATGCCCATCCGTAAAACGAATCAGATTGGCTTTCAGTCCCGTTACCGTGATTTCATCCAGCTCCAGTTGCTTCCTGAGCAATGGCAAGAACGCGAGAGATACCAGAATATTCTCCGCAGACGCAAATTCTCCGTCACTTTGATATTCGCTCAGTGAGAGGCCATTGATCTTAGCGCCGAGACTGGGAAAAAATGTGAGCTTGATATCGCCATCGAGCTTGAGTTCACGCTGTTTTTTTTCCTTTACCAGCTGGATGATCTGGGGCTTATAGGCATTGGGTCGAAGGTTGCGGCGATATATATGGCAAGGCCGAGCAGCAGAATCATTAGGACACGGCAAATATGGTAAGTGCGTATTTGGGATACGGGTTCATAGGCGGGGAAAGGTGGAGCGGGTGAAGGGAATCGAACCCTTGTATCGGACCGCGATTAGTGTGTGAGCGGGTACTATTATTCGTCAAGGCCCGTGCCAGAAACTATAGTATGCATCTAGTTGCGAATTTATTGATGTGCTCTTACCAACTCAAAGCGGACGTCCATTGCCTGATAGCAATCTTGCTAAATAATGTCATTATTGGAGGCGCTACTTTCACATCTCCAACAAGCGACTCGGCTAGGACGAAGCAACTACGCTGCCCCGTATCGGGAAGCGTTTGCCCCAACTATTCTCCAGGTTTCTTGCTTCGGCCTTCTAGTCGGTTTCCTTGATACTCCGAGCGACTCAAGAAATACAAGACGTTCTTGTCAATCCTCTCCCCCAGTAGCAGCACCTCATTTCCCTTGGCTTCCAATGCCTTGAGATAGCTCTTCTCTTTATCTTCATGACCGTTGAGCCGCCAGACAAAGGAACTATGTCTAAATAGCGCAAGCTGATTCTCTATTTCATTAGCTGATTCGAAGTAATCCCATAGTGCTTTATGAGAGTTCGTGAACAATGTGCCAAACCGCTCACCATAGAAATAATGGTATGCAGCCATAAGCCTCTTTAAGTCTTCTTGCGCAATTTCCCCGGTTTGCAAGAAAGCAAATTGAGCAATCTTCGTCGCAGCACGATGAGCGTTATATGGATCACCCGCTTTCATCGAGCTTTCATACACCGTGCGCAGAGTCGCAATGGCGGATGGGTCCGTGTGATTTTTGACTCGTCTCAGCGTTAGGTTGTTAGCTAATATGCTGTGGCCACTTTGACGAGACTTACGTTCAATCTGCAGCAGTTTCGCAGCGTTCGCTTAATCTGCGTTCCAGGATAATCAAACTTGCCTGGAGTGCTTCGGCTGACTTCGGTGCCATCTTCATAATCTCTTGCGAAACTTCGATAGCTGCGTTGCTATTTAGAGACTGCAAGCAGAGTGCCTTAGCAAGCAACAAGTTGCGCCTAATGTCAGTTGAGGCTTCCGTCTTGAGCACCTTCTCTAAGAGTGGCAAAGCGCGGACATGCTCGCCAGACATGCGAAGCGCCCTAGACAGCTTGATTTCAATGGCGTGTCTCTCTCGGGTGTATTCTTCCGAATTTTTACTCGATTCAAGTTCAGATATTGTTTTGACAAGCGAGATAGATGCGTTCTCTAATACAGCACCATTCCTACCATACGACAACTCAGGCGGGTCAATATCAGCTAAATTGACGACCTGAAGCTGCCTAATCAATTGGTCGATTCGCGCTATTAGCCCTTCCGTTTTTCTCTGTACCTGTGAGACGAAGTAGGCAGTAATTTCCTCACTAATCAAAGCACGCTGCGATTGCAGATAAAGGCGCGTGTCGGGTTCCTCTAAAAGGCCCAGTTTCAATGAAGATATCGACGATTGCTTGGGCGAGCCGCTGCTAATTACAACTACAAGGGTCTCCGGCAGATAGCTCTTTGCGATTTTTCCAGGCTCTCAACATCTTCTTCTATATGCTTCCCCGGTACCTCGCCAGCGGCTCGTTGGAGCTTCATCAAACAGAAGAACGGAGGGCCCTGCAATAGCGAGCGACTTGCAGTAATCGGTAAAGGAGCAATTCAGCTTAGCAAAATTGTCCAAGAACGAATTTCTACCATCATAATTATTAAGTTCAATGCGATAGACGGGTGGATTTTCTCTCTTCCCAATCGCTTCAATACCGACCAGATGAACCCATCACGACCCACACCCCACCCTGCACTTATCCATGCGATACCGTTCTTAGTCAAAGCGTCGACGCAATTTTGCTGCTCTGTTGTTCGAATTCTTAAATGCTGCTCTGCTGGCAGCAGTCTATATAGGCTATTTGAGAGCGCAATCGCACCCTTCTGGGTTTCAGACTCAGAAGATAAATCCACTTTTCGCAGCACAGCTTCAACGGATGTAGAAGTACTTTCTCTAAGGCCTCCAATGGCCGTAACGAAATATTCTTTTCCACGAATTAAATGGAATTGGTGATTTGGTGCGATATGGTCGCCATGCGCCCCTTCCATTGACACCCGCGGCCACATGGTCCAGTTTGTTGATACTTGGTCGACGTGCAGTTGGTTTAGCGAGTAGCCATGAATGCGGGGGTTACCGCTATTTTCGCCCGAATGCTCTAGCCCAAAGAGAGAAGAGGCCTGAATAGACCTTCTTTCCAGTCCACCATTGTGAGAGTAGGTCTGGGTGCCAGCCTCATGCATGTGTCCATATAAATGCGCAACGAATCGCCCTGGTTTATAGATTTCCTTATTGAAGTTGCCCAAGGCCACGGATTGCAGCCATTCAGGAGGATGATGGGTAACGTGAAAATTCAAATCGTTTGTCTCGCACCAAGCGGATGCATCATTATTGGTAACTGCGGAAAGCTGTCTCAGGCTAACAAGAAGCTTCCCCTCGTAGTCACCATCGGATAACTGCATAAATGAGGAATTCAATCCGACGAGGCCTACTTTAAGTCCATTTGCCTTAATGACGCATGAAGTATCTCCCGGCAGCATGCCTTGCTGTGTAGATGCCACAGGAATTTCGAGCTCCGAATACCACTTCACGTAATTCTCAAAGCAACGCGTGACAACCGAAAGGTATTGATTGTCCTCGCTGGAAAACAGCTCGCGAGTTACTTCTTCATCTTCAAACCATTTTTTTAATAACTTTACCTGAGCATTTGTTTCCGACGGTCGCCTCAAGTCGTGATTCCAGGCACAGCAAAGAAAGAAGGCTAGCAATACATTG
>CAWKMH010000098.1:0-59094 GCA_963850515.1 uncultured beta proteobacterium | reverse complement strand
CAGCAAGTTCATCCCCACCGAGAGCAACAACTTCGGCGGCCAGAATTACCCCCGCTGGAGAGAATGCGGCGGCCGACCAGCTGATCCTCCAGCAGTCCACCACGCTGGTAGCCCCCAGCGCAAGGCGGCGATGAATACGCCTGCAGTTGCTGATGGCCGACGAGCTACCGACACTGCCGCTCTTCTTCCGCCCGAATGTGTCCGCGGCGTCCAATCGGATTGTTAACTTCAAGCCCGAGTACGCCTCGAATGGCTACACCTGGAACATCTGGGAGTGGGATCTGCGTGCTAACGTTTAGTCTAGCGGCCGGCGATGGGCGGACCGCTGATAACGCCTCGAACCGCATGACGCAAGTTCCTCGTTCGCCGCACGCATCGAGATGGGCATCACGCTGGTGCTCGCCTCGATTCTGTTGTTTGGCATTCTCAACCTGGCGCCCGGCGGGCCGTTCGACGCGCGATCGCCACGGGCATATTCAGGACCCGACTACCTCGACGCTCAACAAGCTGATCGGCTTGGACAAGCCGTCCACGAGCGCTACCTCATCTGGGTCAGCGACGTCCTGCACGGCAGTCTGGGCGATCGTGGACGATCGCGCGCGGTCAACCGGTGAACGCGATCATCGGTTCACGCCTGCCAAATACGGTCATGCTGATGACCACGGGCCTGGTCTTTTCGCTGCTGATCGCCATCGCCATCGGTACGGTCTCGGCCGTCCGCCAGTATTCGGCTTTCGACAACGTCTTTACGGCCTTTTCGTTTTTCGGCATCTCTATCCCGGCGTTCTGGTTCGGGCTGATTATGCTCAAGTTCTTTGGGCTGGAGCTGAAGTTCTTCCAGTCGGCGGTCTGTACAGCGTTGGCAAACAGGATGATCTACTCGATCGTCTATGGCATCTGATCTTGCCGATGATCGTGATCTCGCTGCTGTCGGTGGCCCAGTGGAGCCGGTTTCTGCGGTCGAGTCTGCTCGAGACGCTGCGCCAGGACTACATTCGAACGGCGCGGGCCAAAGGCCAGACCGAACGGCTGGTCCTGTTTCGACACGCCTTCCGCAACGCGCTGATCCCCCTGGTCACCGTCATTGCGCTGGCGATCCCGGCCTGTTCGGCGGCGCGATTTTCACCGAGACCATCTTCAACTGGCCGGGCATGGGCCAGTTGTTGATCGGCGCAGTGGGCGCAGTCGACTGGCCGGTCGCGATGGGCGTGGTCATCATCACCGCCGGGCTGACATTCTGGCCAATTTCCTCGCCGACGTGGCCTACGTCGTCGTCGACCCGCGCATCAGGTACTAGCGCGTGGCCACCACCGTTTCCAAGCGTCCAGCGTCACACTGCCCTCCAGCCCAGGACGCGCGGGCGAACGGGGCGCCAACGCCCAGGCCGAGCTGAGCATCATCTGGAGCCGCTTCCGGCGCCACCGCTTCGCGCTGATCGGACTGGGCGCTCGCTGTTCATGGTGCTGGTCACCACGCTTGCGCCCCTGGCGCCGTACGCCCCCGAACGAGATCGACGCGCATCACCGACCCGCAGTACGTCTCCCATGGGTTCGCGCCGCCGTCGCGGCGCACTGGTTCGGCACTGACGAGCTCAACCGGGACTTCTTCTCGCGCACTGCTGTGGGCCGGCCGCATCTCGCTGGCCATCGGCTTTTTGACGGTCATTTTCGGCGCGACCATCGGCATCGTCGTCGGCGCGCTGGCCGGCTTTTACGGCGGCTGGCTGGATACCGTGCTTGATGCGCCTCACCGATCTGTTCCTGTCGTTTCCGTTTCTGCCGACCTTGATTCTGATTTCGGCGATGCTGCACCAGTACAAGTTCAGCGCCGACGTCACCTTGTCCAGGTCACCACATCGTCTGCGTTCTGGCGTTGCTGGGTGGATGGACACCGCGCGGCTGGTGCGCGGTCAGTTCTTGTCGCTGCTGAACCGCGACTTTGTCCTCGCGGCTCGGGCGCTGGGCGCCAGCGGGCGGCGAATCATGCTCGTGCACCTCATCCCGAATTCACTGGCCCCGATCATCGTCGCCGCGTCGCTGAACGTGGGCGGCTTCATCATCGCCGAGTCGGCCATCTCGTTTCTGGGCGTGGGCATTTCGCCGCCGCGCCAGCTGGGGCAGCATGCTCGCCGACTTCCAGTCCTATCTGCGCTACTCGTCGATCGCCGTGCTGATGCCGGCGGAGCCATCTTCGTACCGTCATGGCCATCAACTTCGTCGGCGACGGTCTGCGCGACGCGCTCGACCCCTGGCTGCGACACCGCTAGGACCGGACCCAGCGCTGGACATGCGGGGGCCAGGTGCCTCGGCTCAGCCGCACGCGGCGGGCATCCGCGCAGCGGTCTGCTGCCCACGGGTGACCCGCTACTTCGTTCGCCGCGTCCTGTGGCTCATTCCGGTGCTGCTGTTCGTGTCGTTGATCACGTTCACGCTGATGCACATCACGCCCGGCGGCCCGTGGGACAAGGACAAGGCCGTCCCGCCGCAGATCGTCGCCAACCTGAACGCCAAGTACAACCTCGACAAGCCCGCCTGGCAGCAGTACCTGATCTACATGGGCAACGCGCGTGCGCGGCGACCTCGGCCCGTCCTACACCTACCAGGACCGCAGCGTCACGCAGATCATCCTGGGCGGCCTGCCGACGACGGCCTCGCTGGGCTGCTCGCGCGCTGGTCGCGATCTGCGTCGGCGTGCCGCTCGGCGTGCTGGCCGCGATGCGCCAGAACTCGCTCGTCGACTACATCGCGCTGGCGTTCGGCACCGTTTTCGCCAGCGTGCCGTCGTTCGTGCTCGGGCTTCGTGCTGATCATCGTGTTCGCGCTCGACCCTGCACCTGGTGCCGACCAGCGGCTGGGGCAAACCCGAACCAGTACATGCTGCCGGTGCTGACGCTCGGCCTGAACCAGGCGGCGCTGCTGACGCGCATCACCCGCGCCAGCGTGCTCGACGTGAGCCGCCAGGACTTCATGCGCACCGCGCGGGCCAAAGGCCTGCAGGAGTTCCTGCTCGTCCGGCGCCACCTGCTCAAGAACGCGCTGATCCCGGTCGTCACCGTCATCGGCCCGATCCTGGCGTTCCTGATCGTCGGCTCGCTGGTCGTCGAGACGATCTTCTCGGTGCCGGGCATCGGTCGCCTGCTGGTGCAGGGCATCAGCCAGCGCGACTACTCGCTGATCATGGGCACGACCCTGCTGTACGCCTTCGTGATCGCCGTGCTGAACCTGATCGTCGACGTGCTGTACGCGTTCATCGATCCGCGCATCACGCTACCGCTAGCGGCATGGCCACCACGACCATCGGTCCTCCAGCGACCGCCAGCGTCGCCGACCGGTCGGCCGCCGCGCGAGACGCGTGGTCTACGTCCCGCCGCGCACGTCGCGCGGCCTGTGGCGCGACGCCTGGCGGCGCCTGCTGCGCAACAAACTGGCCATGGCCGGCCTGGTGTTCATCGCGCTTCATGGTCGCTGGTGGCGCATCTTCGCCGACGTCCTGCCGCTGTACGACCCGACCTTCCAGTTCCCGGCCAGCTCGTACGCGCAACCGAGCGCTGCCCACCTGATGGGCACCGACGACGTCGGCCGCGACCTGCTCAGCCGCCTGATTCACGGCGCGCGCGTGTCGCTGTCGGTGGCGATTTTTGTCCAGATCCTGATCCTGATCATCGGCCTGACCGTGGGCGGCTTCGCCGGCTTCTTCGGCGGCCGCGTCGACAACTGGCTGATGCGCTTCACCGACGTCTTCTACGCGTTTCCCGACCTGTTGTTCGTGATCATCATTACCGCCGCGCATCGGCGCCAGCATCTTCAACATCTTTCTGGCGATCGGCCTGGTCAACTGGACCGACCTGGCGCGGCTGGTGCGCGGCCAGTTGCTGACGCTGCGCGAGCGCGACTTCGTCAGCGCCGCGCGCTCGCTGGGTGCGCCGGCGCCGCGCATCATCGTCCAGCACCTGCTGCCCAACGCCGCTGGCCCGATCATCATGCGCGCTGACGCTACGGCGTGCCGCAGGCGATCTTCACCGAGGCCGTGCTGAGCTTCATCGGCCTGGGCGTCCGGCCGCCGACAGGCCAGCTGGGGCAGCATGATCGAGCGCGGCAATCAGGCCATCTTCTCGGCGCCGCACCTGGTGCTGTTTCCCGCCATCGCCATCGCGCTGACGATGCTCGCCTTCAATTTCCTGGGCGACGGCCTGCGCGACGCGCTCGACCCGCAGAACACGCGCTAGGGCCTGGTCCCGGCGACACCAGTAGAGCCGCCGCTCCGCGCAGCATCGATCGCCAGCTGGTTCGCGGCATTGGCCTGGGCGCGGCTCTGCACTGAGAGCAGCCGCGCAGCATCAATAGCCGCCTGATTGGCATCGGCCGCCGCCTTCGACTGAGCCACCGCGGGCGCACCGGCACTGGTCGCCGCGACATGCGCCGCGGCAACCACAGGCGCAGGCTCAGCTATGACAGCAAGCTCAGCCGGCGCGACGCCAAGCAGAGTCGCCGCGGGCTCGCGCTGGGCAACCTCCGGCTCAAGCTGCGCGGCCGTAGCGTTCGCCACGCGCGGCTGCGCGGGCTCAGCGGGCTCTGCGGGCTCTGCGGGCGCGAAGGCGGCAGGCTGGAGAGCCGGGACGGCTGCCGTGCCGGGCTGGGGGGGCGGGGCGCTTGCCTGAGGGTGCGGGGCGGCTGCGGGCCTGGGCGGTGGGGGCGCGGGGGTGACCGGCGGGGGGGTCCGGCTGCGTGCCGCTTTTTGCGCGGCGATGGCTGCGTGGTTGGCCGCGTCGGCCTCGGCTTTGGCGCGGACCTGGGCGGCTCGGTTTGCCTGAATGGCCGCCTCGTTCTCTGCATCCCGGCGCGCTTTGGCTTCAAGCGCCGTCTCGGTCGGCCTGGGCAACGCCGGCAACGCCTTCGGCGGCGCTTCCGCGGCCACCTGCAACCCCCGGTCAGCCGGCGCCTGGACCACGCCAACCGTGGCCGCGACCACGGGCGCACCACCGGCCGGCTCAGTGAGCGCCTGGTCGCCCTCAGCCGCGTCGTCGTCGACAGGTTCCTCGACCACAGCCCGAGGCTGGACCCCGCGCCGCGACAATTCGCAGCGGCAGGCTCGCCACCACCACCAGGCTCGGCACCTCAGGCGGCGCAACCGCCAGCGGCGAAGGCTGCTCGGCCTCGCTGTCCACCTCCTGAGGCTCGGCGTCAACACTGACGCTGATACTGAGTGGCCGCGTCTGCGGAACGTTCGCCGCGAGCACTGTCGGCCCACCCAGCAAGCCAGCCACCGCGTGGCTCGTCGGCTGAACCAGATCGCTCACGGCCTGCCGCGCCGGCTCCGCAACCTGCTGCAGCGTCGGCGCAACCGGCGTCACGCCCGCTGCAACGACAAACACCACGGCCAGCATCCCAGCCAGGCCGACATACGTCAGCCCGATCACGCGCAGACCAGGCAGAGCCGCGGTCGCACAAGTTCCGAGACGCGTCCGCACATCAGCTCCATTCATGGCCCTACCGTAGCCCCGCTCGAATCAGGTCTAAGGATGCAACGTCTGCCTGGCGCGCGCCATTAGTACTGCCTGACGTTGCGAGCCGCTCGGCTCGATCGACGGCTACCCTGATTGGAGTCATGCGGGTCATCCTGGCGCTCACTCTTCTCCTCGGCCTGATCGCTCCGAGCCAGTCGCTGCACGCCCAGACCACCGGCGCGACCACCAGCGTCGCGCTGGGCCACGAGCCAGACCGTCTGTACAACCCGGCAACGCTGGCCGGTCAGCTGGTGGCCAACCTGGTCTTCGATCGATGAATCGAGTGACAACTCGTACACACAACATCGTTCTGCGGTGTGTTCCGAACGGCGGATTTCGATCGACTTAGGTCTTTTGCCGTGGCAGTTGAGACAATTATCCAAAATCGTTTTGGAGCGCAATTCGCTGAAGGCGATGATCGTCGCCTTTCCGCCTCGCGCCTGCACGTGCGCTTTGCCGGGTCCGGCAACTTTCACATCCCGTCTGTTCCGCCGGCGCTGTACCGGATGCGATCGACTTGTAGTGAGGATTTTTGTAGAAGCTGGCCCAGACGTCGGGGTGGCACGTTTTACATACTGCGCTGCCGACATATTGCGGGCGCGCCGGGATCGGGAGGAGTTTGCAGCGGCCCGGTTTGTCCCCAGGCCGCCATCGCAAGGAAAATACTCGTCGTGAACGAACGCACCTTCACATTATGCTCAGAATGTGAAGGTGATGCCGCCTGTCCCCACGATGTTGTTCATCCAGCCGCCGACGCTCGACCCGAATTAGGCGCGATGATGTTCTTCGGAAACGGCGTCAAGTAATCATGAACATCTAAGACGCAGCCAAATTTTGTCGGTCATCTTGAGCTTTACGCCGCCGCCAACTGACGCCAGTCCCTTTGGTGTCCGAGGTCTTGGTAAGAATCGCGATATTGCTTAGCGGCTGAAACGCCTGCTCCGATGCCTGTGCCGCGGTAATATTTGATGCCCGCCGCCAAAGGCCACGTAGGGTCGAACCGGTGAGTCCAGCCCTTTCGCATGTATCAGGAAATCGTAATGAATGGCGTGAGCCTGGGATCCGAAAGTGGCCTTGGTGGACCCGGAGTCGAGCTTCATTTCGTTATGGAGAAACGTATATCGGATTTCCCCACCGATGTGCTTGTACATGTTTTGACCAATGGTGAACCCGGCCGCATAGCCGGGTTTAAAGCCGGTGTCCGCTGTGCCGCGCTGGATTGGTCACGGTCTTCTTGTCGTAAAAGCTGATCCCGCCCTGCACGCCGAACTCGTACTTCTGAGCAAACGCCGGCAGAGCAATCAGGATCGCCGTGAGGAGATAAACGATTCGCATAGGAGTGCCTTGCTATTCAACAACCCGAACCGAGAGAGAGGTCGATCCCGTCCCCTGGCTGATATTTAATGGAATACTGAGACCGAGCGGAACTCGATCGTTTACTCGAACATTGATCTGATACACGCCGACTTGCCCGGGTGTCAAGCCGGCGAACTGGACATCTACAGGCACTCCGCCAACCGTCACCTGCGGAGATATGAGAGCGGACGCAAGCGGCTCAGACGGCGCAGGCACGCCGGTCTCAACCGAAGGCGACGTACGGCCAAGGCCGGTTGCGTATATCGTTAAAGTGTCTCCCCGATGTACGGGGTTCGATGGCGTCACGACAAGCCCGTTCGAGCTTCGGACGACCGTCGCGATTCCGGTTTCCGGACCCGCAACACTGTTACGGAAGATACTCGGCGCAGCCGGCAGAATTGTCACGTTGAGAGCGTCGCTTACGCCGCCGGGCGTTCGCAACAGCAATTGAGTGTTCCCGTCGATCGCGAAGGGCAATTGGGCGTTGATCTGTGACGGCGAAACAACATCACCGGCACAGGCTGACCGTTGATGGTTAGGCAGGTGTCACCGAGAATGGTCGGCAGCGGAACCTGCCGGGATGACTGGCTGACCGGACTTAGATCGGCGCCGTACACGGAAATAAGACCGCCGGGCGCGACGGGCTGTGTGCCATCTGCCGCATTGACGATCGATCAAGACGAGGCGGCGCGGCGCCCACATCGAAATTCCACGGGAACACGGTCAAACCCGAAGTAGTCAAAGCGACAATCGCGTTCCGGCTGGCGAGCGGAGCCAGAGTGCGGGTGAAGACATCGGGTCGCGCACTGCCGAGCACTGGAGCTTCACTCGTGCGGGTAGGACGAATGCCGCGCCGCTCGCGAGATCGACGCGCTGCAGAATGCCGGGCGCGGACTGCGAGGGCGCGCCGATACGGAATGCGGTCTGGTTATCCAGAAACGCGAAGCCGGACGATTTGGCGGAATCGTCAAAGCGTTTGATCGGGACCAGAGATGAATTCAGCAGCGCATTTCCCACAGCGAACTGATCGAAGTTCGATGCGGCATATGCGCCCACCAAAGGTGTGGCCTCCTTGCGGGACACTGTAAACGAATCCACCGAGGAGTCGTAGAGCATCAGCGTTCCGTCCGGCTGCGCAATCAGTATGTAGCGGCCATTGCCGGACGCCGTCATCGCGGTACCCAGCGCTAGCTTGTTCTGGAAAACACCGAGAGAAACAAGAGGCGTGCTGCTGCGCGACGTCAGGTCGATTCGATGAATCTGGTTATCCGCGCCACCGCCATCTCGCGTCATCGCAAGTATGGACCTGCCCGATGCAGCGATCGCCTGAGCATAATCGCCAGTCGCCAACCGAACGGGAGGCAGTGGTTCCAGCGTCTCGAGATCGAAAACTGCCACGTAGTGCGAATTGTCATGCCCAACCAGCAGGAACCGGCGGTCGAAAGTGATCGCCATCGACTTGGGCGTATTGTAGGTTCGCAGCGTCGCTGTCTGTGTGAATGTAGATCCATCGAATACGAGCACTTCATTGCGGTCCTGCCGCAGAACGAAGAAACGGTCCTGGTCGGGATCCGCGACCAGATCAACCAATTTCCCGCTGATATTGATCACGTTGCCGCGCTGATCCGGCTCCTTAGCGTTGACGAGAATTCGTATCGGATCGATCTGATTCACCGCGCGGGAAGAATCGATCTTGATGCTGACGGCGCTTGTGCCCTTCGCTGCTTCAAATGCGCTTGGGTCAACGCTGATTCGCACCGTGGCAGGAGTAACACCCTGTCGAAGGAGTGATCCGGACAGACGGGTTGTCGGATGTGAGCTTGAAGTCGGCGGACGCGCCGTTGCTGGTGATCGTCACTTCTTGCGTCGCTATGTTGCGATCGCAGAAGTTTCCACGGAAATGTTATATCCTGCTTGGACGCGAGCACTCGCGGCTGAAGCTGCAGCTGCCCTACCGGCAGTATCGTGACACCGCTCTCCGATGCCGAATACATGGTCGAGCCATCACTGGATAAGCAGGCTCTTTCCGGAAAGGTTCTCCTGAAGAAGTAATCGCTCGCGAACTGTAAGATTGAATGCATCGAGGATCTGCAGGACCGGGGTGGTTTCGAGCCGACCTCTTCCATCTGCGCATAGATCACGTCACGATTCGAGTCGAACAGCACCGACCCGACATTCAGCGCTCCCGTTACATTTGGTATCTGGGAGATGATGTACCCTCGGTATCATGAAGCGTCCATCCGGCCATCCATTTGGAGCCATCTCGATTCACGGACGCCGCGCGTGGTCCGAGCGCCGGACTCGAGGTGTACTGGTTGGCCGACAGAAACTTACGGTTGGAGTCATACCGGAATTGAAACTTGTCCGTAACCCGTAAATGACTACGCCGTCGGCGGATACCGCCATGGAAGTCGCAACGATCTGCGAGACCACGTTCCGGCTTCGGCTGGCAGAGTCTTTGCTGTCAAACCGCTCACGGTATCGACAACTTTCATATGCGCCCGCGGCCGGATCGAAAAGAATGAATTCCGTCGTAGTTGCCATAAGGCAAGGCTGTCGATTCCGAACGCTACGCCTAGGCGGAGCACTGCCCATGCCGAACGTCTGCCGGGAGTTATTGGCCAGATCGATAACCGTCAAAGCATTGTTCGGTGTCCCCGGCGCCTGAACGTTGCCGTAATGCGTGATAACCAGGTATTTGCCATCGGGTGATAAGGCAAGCGAAGCTGGTTGCGCGGCGACGTTCATGGACCGCTGAATAGAGTGATCGGCCAGCGACATCACCTCGATGCGGTTCGCAGTGAAGTTGGCCACGTAAAGGACGCCGCGCGCTTCGTCCAGCGCCAGGTCGGATGCCTGGCCGCCGACCGAAACAACTTTGCCGAATGTACCCGCCCACGCCGCCGTGGAGACGCAGAAGGCGAGAGTCAACTTCAAAAACCGTGATGTCGAGATGCGATGCCTACTCATAAGAACCTCAAACCAACCGGCTCCCAGACTCAGAGCTGGACAGCAAGTCAAATCTGTACCAGCGCCGTAAGAGCGCATGCACGTTCCTTTGTCCTGCCGGCGCGGGGCCGTTTGGCGCCGCGCCGTTCAGGGAATGATTGCCACAATATTCGTGTTATTCCGCGCTTTTCTTCCGGCGGAGCACGATGAGTCCGAGTAGAACTACCGCGAGGACCGCGCAAGCTATACGTACTGTATCCATTGCTTCTCCTTTCTTAGGCGCTTATCGCGCACTGCTATCCACTGCGACGAATCGCACATCGCCCGCCATGTGGCCTGATAAGCCACACGTTTACTCGCGGCCGTTTTGACGGCCATATTCCGCCGGAAGACGCACGCCTTGCCGGCCGAAAACGTCTCTCCACCGCTAGATGTTCTGCATCATCGGGATCAGTTCCCGGATGATCTTCACCGCAACGGGACCCACCGTCACGACGAACAGCGACGGAAGAATACAAAAGAAAATCGGAAACACAAGCTTCACGCCCAGTTTTGCGGCCTTTTCTTCCGCCACCTGCCTGGCCTGCACACGCATGAAGTCCGCGTGGCCGCGCAAGCTCTGCGCGATGCCCGTACCGAAGCGGTCGGCCTGGATCAACACCGCGACCAGCTTCTTCAACTCATCGACATTCGTGCGTTCGGCCAGATTGCGAAGCGCCTCGATGCGTCGCTTGCCCGCTTTCAACTCCAGATTGACCAGCGCGAACTCCTCGCTAATTTCCGGGTGCGCTTTGTCCAGCTCTTTCGATACCTGCAAAATTGCCTGGTCGAGACCCAAGTCCCGATCTCGACGCAAACCACCATCAGATCGAGCGCATTCGGCAGCCCGCGACGTATCTCTTTCTGCCGTTTTTGGAAGACCAGCTTCACGTACTCGTTCGGACCGAAGAAACCCGTCGGCGGCTGCGGCGAGCACCGCCATGATCTTTGCCGATCGGTAGCCATGTCCGAGCCTGAATCAACATCGTCATCAGGAGCGGCAGAATAGCGTCAACGCCACCTTGGAGCCGTATAGGATCTTCAACGCGTGAGGCCCGCGGAATACCGGCGCGAATCAGCCGGCGCTGCATGATCGTTACGTCTTTGGGACTGGCTGGAAGCACGTCTCCCAGCCGCTGGAGCAATTGCCGGAAGGCGAGACTCGGATGCGCCGGCATATGCTCCGCGCTGTTCAACGGCGACTCCCGCAACTCGCTCGATCGCTTCTTTCGGCCGAATGTAAAACTTCATGCCGATAAGCGTCACCATCCCCATAATGGCGACGAAGATCACGATTGTTAACAACAGTCCCATTTCGCTACACCTCGATCGTCACGATCTTCTTGATGATCAAGTAACCGATGATCTGAAACCCGACAGCCGCGCCCATCATCATGTTTCCGATGTCGTCCTCGAAGAAAAACTTCACGTAGTCCGGATTCACGAAGAACATCATCACGCCCACACCGATCGGAATGCATGTCAGCGCCAGTCCGGTCATCTTACCGTGCGCGCTGATGGCGCGAATTCGTCCGCGAAGTTTGAATCGCTCGCGGATCACGTACGCGAGCTTGTCAAGAATCTCCGCCAGATTGCCGCCGGTGCGTTTCTGCAGCAGCACGGCCGAAACGAAGAAATGAACGTCCAGAAGCGGAATTCTGGCCGCCAAACCCTGCAAGGCGACGTCGAGAGGCAAACCGAGATTGTGCTCTTCGAACGTCCGTCGAAACTCACCCGACAAAGGCTCGGGGAATTCGCGATGAATCATTTCTAGCGATACCGAAAAAGCGTGACCGGCGCGCATCGATCTGCGAAATGAATTCGAGCGTATCCGGGAAGACCTCTTCGAACTGCCCTCAGCCGGCTGCGCCGCAGACGCAGCACGTACAGCAACGGAGCGGCGCCGGCAACAGCCAGCCACGATCAAACAAGCCGTGCGCATTTTCGACGGCAGGAAGAGATAGCTGACCCCGTAGCCCACCAGGAATCCGGTCAGGCAGAAATGCGCCAGCTTGACAGCTTTCCATTTCAACCCGGCTTGCTCCAGGATCTGCTGAAATCTTTCGTTCAGGCTGATACTTCTGCATCAGCCGCTGGGATGATTTGTCCCTCCGGCTGCTCCTCCGTTTCGAATAGCGCGACCTTCGAACGCTTCTGGTCTTCTCCGGCCTTCTTTGGCGACCACCCGTCAGACGGCTCTTGATCTTGTCGACGTCCGACGAACGGAACCAGCGCGTGAAGACGAAATACGCGCCGAGCAGACCGCAACCAGAAGATCAGAATCATGCCGAGAAAATAGCCCATCGTCAGACCTCCATTACTTCATCGAACAGATCCGCCCGAAGCCGTATACCCGCGGATAAAAGTTTTTCGTAAAACTTCGGCCGGATACCGGTAGCCGCAAATCGTCCGAGCACACGCCCGTCCGGAGAAAGCCCGCGCTTCTCGAAAACGAAGATGTCCTGCAGGGTCACCATGTCCACTTCCATGCCGGTGACTTCAGTGATGTTGATGATGCGGCGCGATCCATCGCTCAACCGGGACGCCTGCACCAGCACGTGGACGGCGCTGGCGATCTGCTGGCGGATGGATATCAACTGCATGTTCGCATTGGCCATCGACACCATCACTTCCAGGCGGGAGATAGCGTCGCGAGGGCTGTTGGCGTGGACTGTGGTCAGCGATCCGTCGTGACCTGTATTCATCGCCTGCAGCATGTCCAGCGCTTCACCGCCGCGGACTTCGCCGACCACGATGCGGTCCGGACGCATACGCAAGCTGTTGATCAGCAGTTCACGCTGACGGACCGCGCCGTGGCCTTCGAGGTTCGGCGGACGGGTTTCCAAGCGGGCAACGTGCGGCTGCTTCAACTGCAATTCGGCCGCGTCTTCGATGGTGACGATGCGTTCTTTCGGATTGATGAACGCCGACAGCGCATTCAGCAGCGTCGTCTTACCGGCGCCGGTACCGCCCGCAATGATGATGTTCATGCTTCGCCTTGACGGCGGCTTCCAGCAATTCGAGCATGCCGGGCGTCATCGCTTTGCGTTCCACCAGATCCGCGCCCATCAGCTTGTCTTGCGAAAAGCGGCGGATGGACATCAGCGGACCGTCGATGGCCAGCGGCGGAATGATCGCGTTGACGCGCGATCCGTCGGCGAGCCGGGCATCGACCATCGGCGTCGATTCGTCTACGCGGCGGCCCACCTGCGAAACGATCTTGTCGATGATCCGGAGCAGGTGTCCGTCATCGCGGAAGGTGACGCTCGTCATTTCGAGCTGACCCTTGCGTTCGACGTATACCTGCTTGTGGCCGTTGACGAGAATATCGGAGATCGTCGGGTCCTGCAGCAGCGGCTCCAGAGGGCCCAGACCGAATACTTCGTCGAGAACTTCATCGGAGATCTGCTGCTTTTCGAATGAGCTCAGCAGCGTCGGCTCGTTGTCGATAAGCGAGATCACGGCCTGGCGGACTTCGGTCCGGACGCGCTGATTGTCGATCATCGCCAGCGCTTCGAGGTTGATCTTGTCCAGCAGCTTGCGGTGAAGCGTGAACTTCAGTTCCTGATATTCAGGCTTCAGTGACCCACGGTTCTGGGAAGAACTCTTCAGCAGCCGCTGCTCCCATGAGAGCTGCTGGCCGGTACCGGACATCGTCGGTTTGGAATCGAATGTGGGCAGCATGGATCGTTACTCTCTCAGATGTGCGACAGTAGCGGCCTTATCGCGAACCGCCCTTCGGACTTCTTCCTGATCTCCGGGACTACTCCCATCAGCTTTCCGGCGAGACTGTCGACGGCTTTGCCCAGTTCTGAATCGTTCCCCAGCGGCTGTCCGAGCAGTGATTCCGCGCTGCAGCGCCAGACTGTCGTTTGGAAGGCTTGTGTCAACGGCGCATTCGAGCAGCTTCGACAAGTCGGAAGCATTCAGCTCGGTATTCCGCTTGTCCATCCGGTTGACAAGCACCTGTATCTTTTGCGCATCCAAGCCGAGCTGCGCTGATCAGCTTGACGGCTTTCCTGGCCAAATGAAGGCTGGCTAGTTCCGAGCTGGCGACAATGAACGCGCGATCGGCCTCCGACAAGCGTCAACAGACTGAGCCGCTGAAAAATGCTCGGGCAGGTCAACGACCGTCCATTCGTAGGTATTTCGCGCATGCGCCAGCACCTCGTGCAGTCCACCCTGCTCCACGGAATCCGTGAACGGAATTTCCGGAGCGGGAAGGACATCGATGCCATCCGCTTCAGCCGTAACGGTTGACCACAGATCGTAGTCGATCCGCTCCGCGCGCTGGATCACGTCCACCAGCGAATAATCGTGGTCCAGCTTCAGATAGAAACCGAGCGAGCCGGTCATTAGATCGAAGTCGGCCAGCAAGACCCGTTTTCCCGAAGCGCGTCTGCAGCGCGTAGGCGGTCTGCATCGCCAGCGTCGATGCTCCGCTGCCTGGCTTGGCGCTTGCGAAAACTACAACTTTCCCCGACTCCCGTTCGCCGCCGGCGGGCTGCAGCAGCTTCTGAATTCGCGAGATCGCAGCTTCCTGGATCGAGACATCGAATGGAGCGAACAGGAACTCCGACGCGCCGTAGCGCAGCGAGCGCAGGATCGCGTTCGAATCGTTCTGCGTATGCAGTCCGATTACGTGGACCGGCGGATTCTGCGAGGTGACGGCCCGGATCAGTTCACCGGCAGGTTCCAGATCAGTCGCGACATCCAGCAGCAGCACGTCCGGCCGGAGCTGCCGGATACGGGTATCGAGAGTTCGCCAGCCGTCGGATATGCCCGCAGATCCGCGATGATTTCGAACGCGCGGCCGCGTCCAAGCGACTCGAGGAACTCTCCGCGATTCGCCGGTTCGGCGAAATCATCAATGCTCTGATCTGTGGTCCCCGAGCGCCCATTTAGTTCTTCCTTGCGAAAAATCCCTTGGCTTTCTTCGGTGTAGCTTTTTCTTGTCTGCGCTTGCTGCTGCGGCTTGTCAGCGGGCATCGTTCGAGGACCGCTTGTCCGCCGGATCACTCGGAGTCAGGGGAGCCATGAACTCGCGAGGCATTACGGGAATGGGAGCAGGCTCGCCCGGCTCCAGCGGCTTCGTGATTTCCGGCGTCACCATGACGATCAAGTTCGGTCTTGTTCTTGCGCTCCTCGCGGCTCTTGAACAATGTTCCGAGCAGCGGAATGCTGGCCAGAGCCCGGGAATCTTGCTCAGCGTCTCCTGACGCGGTCGTCGATCAGGCCACCGATGACAAAGCTCTGTCCAGGTCCGAGTTCGACGTTGGTTTCCATTCGGCGGGTCGCGAGGGCGGGAATGAGGAAGCCCGAGATGGTCACGGCGTTCGCGATGTCGATCGTGGAAACCTCGGGCTTCACGTACATCTTGATGGTGCCGTTCTCGGTGATCACTGGATTGAAGGTGAGCCGGATACCGAACTCGCGGAACTGAATTGTGACCGCGCCCGCATTACCGCCGCCCTGCAGGACCGGCACAGGAAACTCACCGCCAACCAGGAAGCTCGCTTCCTTGCCGTTGGTCGTAACCAGATTCGGTTCGGCCATGATCTGCAGTATGCCCTCGGTTCTGCAAGGCTCTGATCAAAACGCGCCAAGATCCAGATCGGGCCGGAACGCGAATATATTCAGCGCATCGGTCAATGAGAATGTCGTGCTACGGCCGATTGTCAGCAAGCACGCGGCGCTGAAACTGGCCTGTCGTAATACGTCCCGATCGTGTTCGTCGCGCCCGTGGAGACGAGATTGATGCCGAAAGCGGTGGCTGCATTTCGATTCAGTTCCGCGAACCGAACTCTCAGCAGAATCTGCTTGTCCACTGGAAGTGGCGCGACCTTGAGATTGTTCACGATGCTCTTGCCGAACGGAGCGACCATCGCTACCGCGCGCTCGGCGATTTCTTTCGTCGAAACGCTGCCCGTGAGCGCAATCGAATCTCGACTCGACTGGACCTGGATGTTTTCCGTCGGGAACGTGTCCTTGAGCAGCCTTCGCAGAGGGCTCCAGGTTCTGTTCGATATTGACGCTGTAGATGGTTCGCTGTCCTGTACGAGACCAAACGATGACCGTGGCGCTGCCTGCAGCCTTCGCATTCAGCAGCATTTCCCGCGTACTGACCGCCACTGCGTCGACGATTGCGGGATCGCTGGTCGATATCTGCCGGATGTCGCCCGGATAGTCGAGCACGATGCTCTTGCCGACCGTAAGGCGCAACTCTTCGACTGTCTGAGCGGATAGGCGCCAGCTACCAGAGCCAACACGACCGGCGCTGCAGCGAACCGCAGGATATTGCGAATAGGTAATCTGCTGCTTAGCCGTTTCATGGATTTGCTCAATCTAATTAGCTTTTTGCGGTACGATTTCGACCGTGCGCTGATTCCCGCGGATGACCACTATTTCCGGGGTGGGAGCAGGCGGAGGCGGAGGCGGAGGCGCAGCGGCGACAGCTACCGGCTTCGGCTTTACTGGTTTCGGCCGCGGCGCCGCTTCCGGCTTTGGAGTCGGTCGCAGACGGCCGCTATATAGAGCGTTGATGTCCGTTCCACTTGTTTTCTCGCATCGCTTGATCCGAGCTGTTACGAAGCACGAGTTGAATGCGTCCTTCATTGCCGGCCAGGGTTAGCGTTTCGGCCTGTTCCGGTGTTGCCAGCAGCGTCACCGTCGGGGTGTTGATCGCCTGTCCGCGGCCATCGGGTTGAATCGTTTGTCCGGCCGACAGCACCAGCATGTTTTGAAGGCATGTGGTCGTGATCGTCCCCTCCGCGCCGGTCGGTCGGCCGGTGACGAGCACATCCACGCGCAATCCCGGCAAAACGAACCCGGCAACGCCGGCAACATCGGACACACGGACGGAAACGGCGCGCATGCCCACGGGAATGATCGGCGCGAGTCCCAATCCGCTGCCGCGAACAGCAAGACGGCCTTCCTGCACAGGCTCGTCCATCAAGAATCTTGTTTACGACAGGACGGTCCATCACTTCCTCGATCTTGTTGAATGCGCCCTTCGGAAACAGTTCGGTTGTTACTTTTTGAAGGCGAACGTCGCCTGGCTTGATCGTGATGCCGACATCCAACTGCTTGGCTGCGACCACGACCTCTTTCGTGTTCACTTCCTGCTTGGGGGCGGACCGCCCCACAACCTGAAAGTAGAATACCGACGAAATGACCAGGGCGACGATTAGGCTTAAGCCCAAAACAAGGAACAATCTGCGATCCATCTAAGCTGCTCTCCCAATAACCGTGAACCTATTGCTGCGATGCGGCGCCGCTCGCGTCGCCGCTTCGAAGTCACCTAAGCCCGCACTCTTTTTCTCCGCCGCTCCACGTGCGTGACGTGCTTCAACGCAAGCGCTAAAACGGGCGCTGCCAAGCCGCCCGCGATTACAAAATCCATAAGCCGGCGACCAGAGGCAGAACCCAGCTCACGCGGAATTTCGATTCGTCGGCCGACACGCCTTCAGGCCGATTCGATGCCATGGATTGATTACCGGCGACCATGTTGTTTATCGCTCCTTAGTACCTTCGACCGTTGCAGTTGTTTCCATTAGCCCAGAGCTGTTGGTTTTTTTCCTGTGACTCGACGTAAGTTCCTGTGCTCGAAGAGGATAGCTGTTCCGTCGTCGGCTAGTACGCGCCAATCCGCGTTAAGTTTTAGTACCGAGACGAGGGGCCATTTCACCGGAAGCAGCATCAGGTTAAAACCATATTTCTTTACAATTTCCGGCCATTTGTAATCGGCTCCCATCAACGACAGATATTCGCTCGCCGATCTTTTCGCCGTAGAAATCGCTTCGGCCGTCAACAAACACCTTTTGCCGGGGCCAAAGCTTGTATAGGATGTAGTCGCCCCATTGATCCGAGGTGAACAGGCGCGACCCTATGATTCGCTCCTGCTGGGTAGCGACCATTTGGATGGGGAACGTCTTTGCGAAATCGGACGGCCAGTGCTGCGCAGCGGTGACCACCACGGCCAGGACGATTCCGGGACGCCAACCAAAACGTCGACCGGCGGAACCCCACCGCGACATCGACGCGAGAGCGCATCCAATATGCCGCGAATCGACTGTCTTGGGAGCGTTCGCGAAAACGGTGTTCCACCACGACGTCGCCTCGATCGCAATGATCGGCGACGCAACGATCAGATACAGCGGAATATGCCTGGCGCGAGCGTCAGCGCGGAGTGGGCGAAGTATAAGATCCAGAGCGCCTCGACATATCGCTTTCGGGCGAGCAAAAATCCCGCGCATACGATGCCCAGCACGAGCACGAATTCGAATTGCCGCATGCTCTCGCGAACGGAATGCCGGAGATTGAAACTCCTGCACCGCGTCTGGATGAAGCTCGACCGCAGGTAATCCGCGATGTGCATATGCAGCCGCACACCGTAAGGGTTCACGACGAAGCCGCCAGGCAGGCGCCCGTGAGACCGAAGTACCGCAACGACCTTCGCCATTCCGGCAAGTTCTCGAACAGAATGCCGACCGACGGCCAATCCCAAGCAGGCGATGATCGCGAGAAATCCGCCGTGAAGATTGGTCCAGACCGCCACGATAGGGACCAGAAGCCAGATCAGTCGGGTTGGCTCTTGTCCGGTCGCGGATGAGGAGCGCGGTCGTGACTAGCGAACAGCCACAATGTCCAGACATGCGGACGCGCATGGTGGTGGAGCGAGGAAGCGCCGACATAAAGCAGCGTCAGCACCAGGGAAACGAAAACATTCGCGCCCGTCCACAACATGGTTCGAAGCAGCGTATAAGCCGAGGCGCAGATCAGCAGTCCTGAGGCGACCGCTACGCCGCCCAGCCCCATCGCGCATGCAGCAGCGCATATTGCACATCGGTCAGCCATTCCCAGGCAAACCAGGGAGCGCCTGCTTTCGAATACGAGAAGATGTCCGCCTGTGGGAACCGAGGCGTGCTGCAGAATGTACTCGCCGGTTCGGATATGCCAACCCGTGTCGCCATCGAGCACCAGCCCTTTCCAACCCTCCCCAACACCGAAAAGCCAGACAATCAGCGCAACAAAGAACAAGTCTGACAACGACGGAATCAACATCTTTCCCGAGCCGCGTGTCGAGCGCCGGACGTCTTTGCTCGGACGCCGCCAGGGGATGCATGGCGGAGGATGCCATCAGTCCCTGCGTCTTTGCGAAGCCCCTCCGCTTCCACAGCGTTCAGGAACTGCCGCCCTTGAAGGGCGAGTTGGAATCGATCTTTCACGCCCGTCTTTTCGAAGATGTGCATCAGGTGCACTTTGACCCGGCACTCGCCGTGCTCTTGCTGGCGATCGTCGTCGGGTCTGGCCAGGCGGATGCGCAGGTCGACCAGCACGCTGGGCGAGCGACTGCTCCTCAAGTCGCAACGCTCTACGCCGGGCGTGTGTGGATCGACGGCTTCGCCCATACGTGAACACGATCGCCTGGTCAGCTTTCCGTCCGGCAAGGACTGCGCGCGTGTGTTCCTGCGCGACCTGCGCTCGGGTGCGACCTCGAAGCTCGGCTGGGAGGTCGAGCCGGGCAGGAACTGCGAGCGTTACGACGCTCCCTACTCGCTCGCGGTGAGCGGCGACACGGTCGTCTGGGGAGGCTTCCTGGACCGCTGCATCGACCCTTACGGCACGATCTACGCCGCGCGGCCGGGACTGCGCAGCGCGCCATCCAGCAGCTCCAAAGCGTCGACCGCTTCACGTACGGCGACTTCCTCACAGGACTCGTGGCCGCCGATGGCGCGATCGCATGGTCGACAGTGACGACCAACACGACCAGCGATCTTGACCACTGCGTGCATGCGGATTCCTGCCGCGTGGTCGTGGTGCGCAAGCGGCTTGGCCTGATCGAAGGCAACTCGACTCGCATGCTCACGGGCGCGCCGCCGGCGACCTCGATCGCGCTCGGCGGTGGCCTCTCCCGCGCTGGTGCCCAGCGAAGCGCCCAGGGTGCACTACACCCAGTTCGACTACTGGGACCCGCACGCCGTGTACGACGGCCCGGTACAGGTTCGCAGCGTCGCTGATGGTTCGCTCGTCACCACGGTGAGGACGAGCGGCGAGGCCACCTCGCTTGCAGTTCGCAGCGACATGCTGGCGGTGATCGTGGTCGACCACCACGAACGCTTCGCGATCGAGCGGTTTGCGCTTCCCAGCGGCACCCTGCTCGGCACGACTCGCGTCTCGAACGCGATCAGCCGCGGCGATGGTGTGATCGCCTTCGCGCCGAGTGGGATTGGTCTACGCCACCGGACCATGACGGAAACTGAATTCAACGATCTTGCAATACAGGGCTACAACCGCATTCCAATAGTGCTGGAAACCGTTGCCGATCTCGACACACCCCTGTCGGTTTATCTGAAGCTTGCCAATCAGCCCTATTCATATTTGCTGGAATCGGTGCAGGGCGGCGAACGTTTGGGCGATATTCATTTATCGGCTTGCCCGCTTCCACCCGCATCGAGGCGCGCGGCAACCACATCAGCCTTATCAATAGCGCAGGACTAGAGAAATTGAGGTGGATGATCCGCTGTCGTTCGTCGAATCCTATTTGTCGGATTTCAAGGCGGCGCCATACGCTGCTTTACCGCGCTTCTGCGGGGTCTCGCGGGCTACTTCGCATATGACACGGTGCGATATATCGAGCGTAAGCTGGCCGGTGATGTTCACCTTGGTGTCCGCCCCGATGTGCTCGATACACCGGACATATTACTGCTGCTATCCGAAGAACTGGCGGTCGTGGATAATCTTTCCGGCAAGCTCTACCTTATCGTTTACGCTGACCCGGGGGTGGCCGGCACATACCTCGCCGCCAGGAAACGCCTGAAAGAACTGTTAGCGAATCTGCGCAAGCCTGTGGAGATTCCGGCCGAAGCGTCATATCAATCCGGTGAGGCTGTCTCGGAATTCAACGAAACGGATTTTATTGCGGCAGTGGAGCGCGCCAAGCGTTATATTTTCGATGGCGACGTCATGCAGGTAGTGCTATCGCAGCGCACCAGCAAGCCTTATGGCGCTTCACCGCTGGCGCTTTACCGCGCGCTCCGCAGCCTCAATCCATCGCCGTATATGTTTTATTATCATCTCGGCGGCTTTCACGTGGTAGGCGCCTCGCCCGAGATTCTGGTGCGGCTGGAAGGCGAAACCGTGACGGCGCGTCCCATCGCCGGTACCCGTCCGCGCGGAAAAACCGTACAGGAAGATACGGCGCTGGCAGCCGATTTGCTGGCTGACCCGAGAACGTGCGGAGCACGTGATGCTGATGGATCTGGGGCGTAACGATGTCGGGCGTGTTGCACAGACCGGCACGGTAAAATTCACCGAGAACATGCAGATCGAGCGCTATTCCCACGTCATGCATATCGTTTCCAATGTAGAGGGCAAGCTCAAGCCCGGCCTGAATGCAATGGATGTACTACGTGCCACCTTTCCGGCGGGAACCGTAAGTGGCGCTCCCAAGGTCCGGGCAATGGAAATTATCGATGAGCTGGAAGTTTCGAAACGGGGAATTTACGCGGGTGCAGTCGGTTATCTGGGATTCAATGGTGATATGGATCTGGCTATTGCCATTCGCACCGGTATCGTCAAGGAGGTACGTTGTATGTACAGGCGGGTGCGGTATCGTTGCCATTCCGTTCCGCAAAGCGAATGGATAGAGACGCAGAACAAAGCCAAGGCACTACTGCGCGCGGCGGAGATCGCGGAAGCGGGTCTGGATAGCAAGATTGAATAGAATGTGGACGTCTCGCCGCTCTACGCTGGCACCTGGAAACCGCGGCGTCCCTGCCTGTCGAGCTTGGCCATGTGCTTGCGGCTAACATCGCAATCGGGTTAGCGATGCAGGTAGAGGTGGGTCATGCCGACCTTCTAACCTCGAAATTAATCAGTCGCCATCACCGCCTTTCATAAGTCCATTCCAGCAGCGCATCCATTGCGGGCTGAGCACTTCCCGATTTGGGATGATTGACTAAAAAAACCACAACCACGCGCCTGCCCGATTTTTCAAGCACATAGCCCGCCATGGTTTTCACGCCTTCCAGCAGATCCGGTCTTGATATGGGCCTGGCCTGCCGTAGCACTGCCGTTCAGCCTTTTCTTCATGGTGCCATCCACCGCCGCGATCGGCAGGGAGGAGATGAACTCGGGCATTACCGGGCTTTGAAATGCCGCGAGTAAAAGCTGCTCCCAGGTGACGAGCACTGATGCGCTCGTTGCGGGATAACCCCGAGCCATTTTCCATGATCAGTTCCGGAAAACTCAACCGTTTGGATGTGAGCCATCGCTGAATCGCCAGTGTTCGATTTCGCCAGCGTCGCAGCGCGGCTTATCTTTACTGCTCACCCGTACCGTTGGTTGCGCTGATACTCTCACCGGCAGGCGACACCTTGTCGACATGCCCCCAGGCATATCAGCCGGGAGGACCGGCAGTCAGCCCGAGTGCAAGATACAGTTGCCGTGCGGCGGTATTGTTGCTGAATTTATTGATATCGCGAACGATGTCCGCAAGCGGAGGGGATTGATGGATTTCAAGTGGCGGCATTCCTTCCGGCACCGTGCCCGTTCTTACCTTGCCACGAAATACTCCGCCCTGTTCCTCCCATAATTGCCGAAAGAGGCTGAAGATATAGTGGGCGTTATCGTGGACGCTGAGAAACAGGGTTTTTTCGCCGCAATCAGCTGGAATAACTCCCGTTGAGCAAGACCGATACGCGACCATTGTCCTTGATGGCGGTACGAATATCGGTACGCGAGCGCATCGCGCCATTCGCTGCATGGGCCATTGGTAAGCGTCAGACTATTCTTGAGGTCCAGCGAGGCCGGCAGTGGATCGACAACAATCCGAACGGTTTTGCTTCCGGGCTGAGGAATCAGGCGCAGCGCCAGCGTCCGGTAGTTTACCAGCAGCGCTTCGGGAAGCACGTTGTAAGCGCGATAGGGTTTGCCATCGAAGGCCGCAGGGTCGCCGTTGGGCAGATCGAAATGGCTGCTATCCAGCACCAGGTCACCGGTAATTTCGCGTAATCCCGTCTGGCGCAGGCGCCGCGTGAGCAGCCAGAAATTTTCCAGATTCAGCTTGGGATCCCCGTAACCCTTGATCACCAGATTGCCGTGAAGCGTATCATCCTTACGATTCCATCTGGCGTACGACTCGGTTTTCCAGGTATAAGCCGGACCCAGCAATTCCAGCCCGGCGAAAGTCGTGACCAGTTTCATGACCGATGCAGGATTCATTGCCGCGCCTGCCGTTAACGGTCAAGCAACGGCTTGCGCGCGCCGATTTCATGAACATATATACCAACTGCGGATTCGGGAATTCCCGCCTGCTTAAGCGCTCTATCGACAGATGCCGGCAAATTGTGAAAACGCAGGCGCCGCGGACCAACGAGAACGGCGGTCAATAGGAAACACAGGGCAGCAAGTACATGCCGATGCAGGAATTTTCATTTATCTGCGCATCGAGAGAGCGATTTGCATGGGTGTCTTATTGCTTGCGCTCGATTTTTACCATGAATCCAGCGCCCGCAAAGTTCCTGCGACCAGCAAATCCATTTCCTGCTCGATCAATCGTATAGGGCGGCATGAAATAGACGGTATTTCCCAAGCGGACGCAACGATAATTCCTGCTTGAGGGCCGCCTGGAAAAATTTTCCGGAAAAATCCGGGTCGGGGTCTCAACTTCGAATGCCCAGATCATGCCGCAGTTACGAAAGTTTTTCACCCTGGGATGGGATGCGATCGGGCGGTGCTGCCTGATTGAGATAGCTGGCCTTTATACGGTTGGCTTGAATGACCTTATCCTGTTCGAAAATATCCAGCGTAGCCAGCGCGGCGCGGCAGGCAAGCGCATTGCCCGCATGAGTATGGGAATGCAGAAAACCGCGTGCGAGGCTTGTCGTGATAAAACGCGTTATAAACCACATCCGTGGTCATCACCACCGATAATGGCAAGTAACCCGCTGTCAAACCCTTTCCGAGGCACAATATGATCGGGAGCAATATCGGCCTGCTCGCATGCAAACATGGTTCCGGTCCTGCCAAAGCCAACCGCGATTTCATCGGCGATCATATGTACCTGGTACTCTATCGCATAGCTCTCGCGCACGCTTGAGATAATCGGGATGATACATTCCCATTCCTGCCGCGCCCTGTACGAGCGGTTCGACAATAAATGCCGCGGTTTCGGCATGATGTTCCGCCAGATAGGCTTCAAGTGCGGCGGCGGCGCGTAGCGCATAATCGCCGATGAGATTCCCCTTCCGCCGCATAACGCCAGTCCGGGGTGGGGACATGCGCGCTTTGGCGCAATAGCGGTGCATAGGTATCCGTGAACAGTGCAACGTCGGTGACCGACAGTGCGCCCAGCGTCTCGCCATGGTAGCCGTTCTGCAAGCTGACAAAGCATTTTTTTCAGGATGGCCGCTGTTGTGCCAGTAATGAAAGCTCATCTTCAAAGCGATTTCCACTGCGGATGCGCCATCGCTGCTGTAGAAACAATGGCCGAGCTTGCCCGAACCAGCTTGCTCAGGCGCTCCGATAATTCCACTACCGGCTCATGCGTGAAACCAGCAAGCATGACATGCTCCAGCTTATCAAGCTGGTCGCGGATGGCGGCGTTGATGCGAGGGTTGGCATGACCGAACAGATTGACCCACCAGGAACCGATAGCGTCGAGGTAGCGTTTGCCCTCATTGTCGTAAAGCCACACGCCCGACCCCGAGCGATCGGGATCAGCGGCATCGTTTCATGCTGTTTCATCTGGGTGCACGGATGCCAGACTGTCTTTAAACTGCGTTCCTGCAAGTATTTATTGTTCATCTACTTGAAATTCACCCTCATAGACCATATTATTAGCACTCGTTAGCAGTGAGTGCTAACAGATTTGTGATAAATCCAAGGATCAAGCCGTCAATACGGTTTTTCCCAGATTTCGTCGTTTTGATTTTTTAAAACAGGAGAAAGAAAACATGCAGATTCGTCCATTACACGACCGCGTTATTGTCAAGCGGCTGGAAGAAGAACGCAAGACCGCATCCGGTATTGTCATTCCTGACAGTGCCGCGGAGAAGCCCGATCAAGGCGAAATTGTCGCGGTCGGCAAAGGCAAGGTCGGCGACGATGGCACCATCCGTGCGTTGGAAGTGAAAGTCGGCGATAAAGTGCTGTTTGGCAAATATTCCGGACAAACGGTAAAAGTCTCGGGAGACGAACTTCTCGTGATGCGCGAAGAAGACATCATGGGCGTTATCGAAGGTTAATTTTTACCTTACACAACATTTTCTGGAATTAGGAGAAAAAGATTATGGCAGCAAAAGACGTAAAATTCGGCGATTCAGCCCGCCAAAAAATGGTTAACGGGGTCAACATACTGGCCGACGCAGTCAAGGTTACCTTGGGCCCCAAAGGCCGCAACGTAGTACTGGAGCGTTCCTACGGTTCGCCCACCATCACCAAGGACGGTGTTTCAGTAGCCAAGGAAATCGAACTGAAAGACAAGTTCGAGAATATGGGCGCGCAAATGGTGAAGGAAGTCGCCAGCAAGACGTCGGATGTGGCCGGTGACGGCACCACGACTGCTACCGTACTGGCGCAATCCATCGTAAAAGAAGGCATGAAGTATGTTGCCGCCGGGATGAACCCGATGGATCTCAAGCGGGGTATCGACAAAGCCGTTACCGCGACGGTTGAAGAACTCAAGAAGTTTTCCAAGCCCTGTACCACCGGAAAGGAAATCGCGCAGGTAGGCAGCATTTCCGCCAACTCGGATCCCGAAATCGGCAAGATCATCGCCGACGCAATGGAGAAAGTAGGTAAGGAAGGCGTAATCACGGTCGAAGACGGGTCCGGGCTGCAAAACGAGCTGGAAGTGGTCGAAGGCATGCAGTTCGACCGCGGCTATCTTTCACCCTATTTCGTCAATAATCCCGACAGACAGATCGCATTGCTGGAAAATCCTTTTATCCTGCTGCACGATAAAAAAATATCCAACATCCGCGAATTGCTGCCGGTACTGGAACTGGTAGCCAAGGCCGGCAAGCCCCTCCTGATCATTGCTGAAGATGTGGACGGTGAAGCGCTCGCGACACTGGTGGTGAACAATATCCGCGGTATCCTCAAAACCTGTGCAGTCAAAGCACCAGGCTTTGGCGATCGCCGTAAAGCCATGCTCGAAGATATCGCCATTCTCACAGGCGGCACCGTCATTGCCGAAGAAGTCGGTCTGTCTCTGGAAAAAGCGACGCTGAAGGAGCTGGGTCAGGCCAAGCGCATTGAAATCGGTAAGGAAGAAACCACCGTCATCGATGGTGCGGGCGATACCAAGAACATCGAAGCCCGCGTCAAGCAGGTCCGCAACCAAATTGAAGAAGCTACCAGCGACTACGACAAGGAAAAATTGCAGGAGCGCGTGGCAAAACTGGCTGGCGGCGTAGCGCTGATCAAAGTTGGCGCGGCTACTGAAGTTGAAATGAAAGAGAAGAAAGCGCGTGTTGAAGACGCGTTGCATGCAACCCGCGCGGCGGTGGAAGAAGGTATCGTTCCCGGCGGTGGTGTGGCATTGTTGCGTGCCCGTGCTGCACTGGCCAGCATCAAAGGCGACAATGCCGATCAGGATGCGGGTATCAAGATCGTTCTGCGGGCGCTGGAAGAACCGCTGCGCCAGATTGTCGCCAACTGCGGCGATGAGCCCTCGGTGGTCATCAACAAGGTACTGGAAGGCAAAGGCAATTTTGGCTACAACGCCGCTACCAGCGAGTATGGCGACATGGTGGAAATGGGCGTGCTGGACCCTACCAAGGTCACGCGTTATGCCCTGCAGCACGCTGCTTCGGTGGCGAGCCTGATGCTGACTACCGACGCTCTGGTGGCGGAATTGCCGAAGGACGAATCCGGTGGCGGAGGCGGTATGGGCGGTGGCATGGGTGGCATGGGTGGCATGGGCGGCATGGATATGTAGGGTTTGCCGCTGTCCGTAGTAAAACGCAGCACAATAAAAAACCCCGCTCCGGTGGGGTTTTTTATTGTATAAAGCGTTCTGGAGAAAATGAGTGGTTTTTTTTACAGCAGCCCATACCTGAGTTTTGAAAGATGTATTCGTGATGTGCAGGAACCTTTGAATAATTGCCAGATTTTGCCGGCTCAGTTGCAATAAGTGCTACCCAGAGTAGATTTGTTCAGGAATTCCTTTTGGATTCGTTATTTTTGCAGGAACCGGACGCTCTACGATTTCGACGCTATCATTGCACATCACATTGATAGGCTCCATCTCCTGCAGGCTTCCAATTGGATGGACATGTTTTGCGCACGACGCATAGGTGATGGCAGCCAGTCGAAATGATGGGTATTCCGATATTACGGCAACCCGGTGGCGGCCTATATACTTTCCATAATTGCTTATCATGACCCCAGACCAGTATTGCCAGGAGAAAGCTGTTCAAAGCGGTTCCAGCTTCTATTACAGTTTTCTCTATTTGCCCTTGGAAAAACGCCGTGCTATTACTGCGCTGTATGCGTTTTGCCGGGAAGTGGACGATGTGGTGGATGAATGCACCGACGCATCGGTGGCGCGCGACGAAGCTCGCCTGGTGGCGGCACGAAGTCGACGCGATCTTTAATGATGGACAAGGAAACAAGCCGAGCCACCCCGTGGCGAAAGCGCTGGCCGATGTGTCGCCGACATTCAATCTCACTGCTCAGCGGCTGAAGGAAATCATAGACGGCATGGAAATGGACCTTAACTATAACCGCTATGCGGATTTCGAAACCCTGAGGCACTACTGTTATCACGTAGCCAGCGTGGTAGGGCTCTGCTCCGCGGAGATATTCGGCTATCGAAATCCGAAAACCCTGAGATATGCGGAAGATCTGGGACTCGCGTTCCAGCTTACGAATATCATACGAGATGTAGGGGAGGATGCGTGCCGCGACCGAATTTACCTGCCCCAGGATGAGCTCGCCCGTTTTGGGGTAACCAGCGAGGACATACTCAATTCCCGCGAAACCGATGGCTTCCGGCAATTGATGGAGTTTCAGATCGAGCGTGCAGAAAGTTATTACGCCCGGGCTTTCGCAGCGTTGCCTGCGGAGGATCGCAAAAACCAGCGGCCCGGAATCATCATGGCCGGGATATATGAAGCGTTGCTGAAGGAGATCAAGGAGGACGGCTGCCATGTCCTTCGTCAGCGTGTGAGACTTACGCCGATGCGTAAATTATGGATTGCATGGACGACCTGGATGAGAGGGTGAGCGCGCCACGCCCTGATCCTGCTAGCGTGAGCAAAGCTGGAGTTACCCATGCGCATCATCAATTAGCGGGAATTACAGTGCCATACTGACGCAGTAAGCACAATCTGAGAACCAGGCGCTGCCTGGTAGCCTGTTTTAGGATTCGGCCAGCAGGATTTTTTTAACCGATAAACTCCTCTATGAACCAATTCGAAAATTACACTCCGTCCAAGGACCTGCTCAAGAACCGCGTGATCCTTGTCACCGGGGCGGGGCAGGGAATGGGCCGGTCTGCAGCGCTGGCATATGCCGCGCATGGCGCAACCGTTATATTGCACGGACGTAATGTCAAGAAACTGGAAAGCGTGTACGATGAAATCGAGGCGGCGGGCGGAGCTCAGCCGTCAATTTTTCCACTTGACCTCGAAAAGGCCGAAGACAAGGATTTCGCCGCAATTGCCCAAGCCATTAAACTGCAATTAGGCCGGCTGGACGGCATTTTGCACAATGCGGCACTCCTATTCAGCCTGACCCCGCTTGAGACGCAGACACTGGACCAATGGCTGGCGCTGCTGCGTGTCAATCTCATTGCCCCATTTGCATTGACGCGGGCCTGTCTGTCATTGCTGAAAGCTTCACCGGATGGAAGCGTCGTTATGACGTCGGATACACATGGCCACGCGCCTGCCGCCTATTGGGGCGGTTTTGCAGTGGCGAAGGCGGCAATAGAGGCGTTGGTAAAAATTCAGGCGCAGGAATGGGAAATACTGCCAAACCTGCGCATTAACGTTTTAATCCCCGGGCCGGTGCATACGCCGCAACGAACCCGGACCCATCCTGCCGAGATCAAGCGTGACATGCCCCAGCCGCAGGATTTAATGCCATACTATTTGTACCTGATGGGCCCTGATAGTAAAGCACTCAGCGGCAAAACGGTATTTTGCCGGGGCTGTGCGTAGTACAGGCTGCTGTAGCTGAAAGAAAAATGTATAATTGTTCGGTACCAATGAAAAAAAGCGGCCTGCGAAAGTGGCGGAATTGGTAGACGCACCAGATTTAGGTTCTGGCGCCGAAAGGTGTGGGGGTTCGAGTCCCCCCTTTCGCACCAGGGAGTTGTAAGCGGTCTGAGCGATAGCGCATCTTGACGGCTGTCGCGTTCCCCTGGTCGCTAACGCTGCACAATGTTATCAACCAGTCAGGAAATGCAATGCAAACGAATGTCGAAGACCTTGGTGCGCTGGAGCGCCGCCTTAACGTTTCGGTTCCTCAGGAGAAAATCGAGACGGAAATTGAAAGCCGCTTGAAGCATTTGGCGCGCACGGCAAAATTACCCGGTTTTCGACCGGGAAAAGTGCCGTTGAAAATCGTCATGCAGCAGTATGGCCCGCAGGTGCGTCAGGAAGTGATCAGCGATGTGCTGAAGAAGAATTTCAGCGAGGCTGTGCGCGAAAAAAACCTGAGAATCGCTGGCTATCCTCGCTTCGAACCCAGGCAACCGGCAGAAAATGCGACCCAATTTGAATTCAGCGCGACATTTGAGGTCTATCCAGATGTAGTTGTGGGAGACTTGAGCGCAATTCGCATCGAACGGCCCATGGTCAATATCTCGCAGTCCGATATTGATAATACGGTAGAGGTTTTGCGCAAACAACGCGTTCAATACGAACCTGCGGAACGGGAGGCGCAGCCAAGCGATCGCATCAATATCGATTATCATGGCCTCATCGATGGAGTAGAGTTTGAAGGAGGTAAAGCCGAGAATTTTACCTTGGTGCTGGGCGAAGGGAAGCTTCTCAAAGACTTCGAAGAACCGCTGATCGGCATGAGCGCCGGACAGGTCAAAACATTTGAAGTTACCTTTCCGGCAGACTATCATGGTAAAGAGGTCGCCGGAAAGACTGCCGTGTTTGAGGTGACTTTAAACGGGGTGGAGTCTTCAAGACTGCCCGATGCCGATATGGAATTCGCCAGGTCGCTGGGTGTCGCCGATGGCGATATTGAAAAAATGCGCGTAGAAATCGAGGCCAACCTCAGGCGTGAGGCGTCTCGGCGTATAAAGACCAGACTTAAGGAACAGGTCATGCAGGCGCTTCTTGATGCCACCAGCATCCAGGCTCCCAAGGCCCTGGTGGAAATGGAGCAGGAGCGCTTAATGCAGGAAGCGCGCGAGGAACTGGCGTCGCGCGGCCTGAGCGCCAAGAACTTGCCGTTGCCTCAGGATTTGCTTCTGGAAAGAGCGCAACGCCGCGTAAACCTGGGATTGATTTTGGGGGAACTGGTAAAAAGCCACGGCTTGCATCCAAAACCCGAGCAGGTGCGTGCGGTGGTAGAGGATCTCGCGCAGAGTTACGAGAATCCGGCGGAGGTGATCAAATGGCATTATTCCGTACCGGATCGTCTTAATGAGGTCGAGTCGGCAGCGCTGGAAGACAACGTCGTGATGTGGGTATTGGAGAAGGTTGCAGTGGCGGATAAATCAGTGACTTTAGATGAGCTAATGGGAAGATCATAATGCAGCAACTTGACTGGAAGCAGCGTAGTCTCGAGCCGAGCGGGTTGGGCCTGATTCCCATGGTGATCGAGACCAGTGGAAGAGGCGAACGCGCATACGACATCTATTCCAGATTGCTGAAAGAGCGGGTCATATTCCTGGTGGGTCCGGTTACCGAGGGCTCCGCGAACCTGATCGTGGCACAACTCCTGTTTCTGGAGTCCGAAAACGCGGACAAGGATATTCATTTTTATATTAATTCTCCTGGCGGCCTGGTTTCTGCCGGGATGGCGATTTACGATACCATGCAATACATTAAACCCGATGTAAGCACGCTCTGCATAGGACAGGCGGCAAGCATGGGATCGCTGCTGCTGACGGCCGGTGCCAAGGGAAAACGCTTCTGCCTCGCAAACTCGCGCGTTATGATCCATCAGCCGTTGGGAGGCTTCCAGGGGCAGGCTTCGGACATTGAGATACATGCGAAAGAGATTCTGTTTCTAAAAAACCGGTTGAATGAATTGTTGGCGAAGCACAGCGGCCAAAGTATAGAGACCATTGAGAGAGACACGGACCGGGATAACTTTCTCAGCGCCGAGCAGGCGGCAAAATACGGCTTGATCGATGCTGTGCTAACTTCCAGGAGTGAAAGCACGAGTTGAAAAAGATAGGGTGGAAGTGATTGCTAGTCTACGAGCGCAACGGCTCGGATAATGCGGGATAAAACTATGTCAGAGAAAACTGGCGGTGAAAAACTGCTTTATTGTTCCTTCTGCGGCAAAAGTCAACACGAAGTGAAGAAGCTCATTGCCGGCCCATCGGTATTCATTTGCGATGAATGTATCGAGCTTTGCAATGACATCATTCGTGAGGAAATACAAGGCGCTGAAGCTGCCAAGCTTACGAAGTCGGATTTGCCGGTACCGCATGAAATTTGCCAGATTCTCGATCACTATGTAATTGGCCAGGAGCAGGCAAAGAAGATCCTGTCGGTAGCGGTTTACAACCACTACAAACGTCTGAGAAACCTGGCAAAGCGACAGACGCCGATGAAATCGAGCTGGCGAAGAGCAATATTCTGCTTATCGGTCCGACGGGCTCGGGCAAGACATTGCTCGCGCAGACGTTGGCGCGATTGCTTGATGTGCCTTTTGTGATGGCTGACGCGACAACGCTGACCGAAGCAGGCTATGTCGGCGAGGATGTGGAAAACATCATTCAGAAGTTGCTCCAGAAATGCAATTACGATGCAGAAAAAGCGCAGCAAGGGATAGTCTACATTGATGAAATTGATAAGATTTCGCGCAAATCCGACAACCCGTCGATTACACGGGATGTTTCAGGGGAAGGCGTACAGCAGGCCCTGCTGAAACTGATCGAGGGGACCATCGCTTCGGTACCGCCCCAGGGGGGTAGAAAACACCCCAATCAAGAATTTGTGCAGGTGGATACCACCAACATTCTTTTCATTTGCGGTGGTGCTTTTGATGGGCTCGAGAAGGTAATACGTGCCCGATCCGAAAAGGGAGGGATAGGTTTTGGCGCCAATGTGAGAAGCCGCGACAGTCGGAAGGACTTCGGCGAAGTATTACGAGGCGTGGAGCCTGAAGATCTGGTCAAATATGGCCTGATACCGGAATTCGTCGGACGTCTGCCAGTGGTTGCAACGCTGGAAGAACTGGATGAGTCAGCGTTGATTCAAATATTGACCGAACCAAAGAATGCGCTCATCAAGCAGTACCAGAAAATGTTTCACATGGAGGGGGGCGTCGATCTCGAATTTCGTGAGCAGGCCCTGAAAGCAATAGCCAAGAAGGCGCTGGCGCGAAAGACCGGGGCGCGTGGTTTGCGCTCCATTCTGGAGAGTGCTCTGCTGGACACGATGTTCGATCTTCCATCGCTGGAAAATGTTGCCAAGGTAGTAATTGATCATGGGTCGGTCAATGGCGATATCAAGCCCATCCTGATCTATTCAGATAAGCCGAAGGTAGCCAAGAGCTGTTAATCACTTCTCGTATTTGCCTTGTCCGTTGCAATTTTTTTGCGGCGTCCCCATAACTCTTGTTTGTCTCTTATAGGTGAGCCGACATGTCTTCTCCAGTGTAACGATCCCACTCAAATTTCATTACCGCTATTACCGTTGCGCGATGTCGTCGTTTTTCCGCATATGGTCATTCCTCTTTTCGTTGGAAGGCCTAAATCCATAAAGGCGCTGGAAATCGCCATGGAATCCGGCAAGAGCATCTTGCTGGTGGCTCAGAAATTTGCAGCCAAGGACGAGCCGGCGCCGGAAGATCTCTACGGCGTCTCCACCGTTGCAAACCTGCTGCAAATGCTCAAATTGCCGGATGGTACCGTCAAGGTGCTGGTAGAAGGCGGCCGCCGCGCACGCATTATCAACGTGACCGACGACGGCACGTATTTTTCTGGTCAGGCTGCATTGCTGCCTCCGGATGCTATTGATAACCATGAAGTTGAAGCAATGCGGCGCGCGATGCTGGCTCAATTCGACCAGTATGTAAAGCTCAACAAAAAGATTCCTCCCGAAATACTGACTTCGCTTAGCGGCATAGATGAAGCAGGGCGTCTTGCTGACACAATTGCTGCTCATTTGCCCTTGAAACTTGAGCAAAAGCAGGAAGTGCTGGAAATTTTCGATGTACCGAAGCGCCTGGAGCATCTGCTGGGGTTACTGGAAACTGAACTCGATATACTTCAGGTGGAAAAACGCATTCGTGGACGCGTCAAGCGTCAGATGGAGAAAAGCCAGCGGGACTACTATCTCAACGAGCAGGTGAAAGCTATCCAGAAGGAGTTGGGCGAGGGTGAAGACGGCGCCGATCTGGAAGAAATCGACAAGAAAATACAAGCAGCCCAGATGTCCAGGGAAGCTCGCGCCAAGGCAGAGGCAGAACTGAAAAAACTTCGGTTGATGTCTCCGATGTCGGCTGAAGCCACGGTAGTTCGCAATTATATCGATGCGCTGGTCGCGTTGCCCTGGAAAAAAAGAAGCAAAATCAGCAAGAACCTCGGTGCTGCTGAAGTCGTGCTTGAGCAGGATCATTACGGACTCGAGAAGGTCAAGGAGCGAATCGTCGAGTACCTGGCTGTGCAGCAGCGCGTGGATAAATTGAAAGCGCCCATTCTTTGTCTGGTAGGTCCTCCCGGAGTGGGCAAAACTTCGCTGGGACAATCCATTGCGCGTGCTACCAACCGCAAATTCGTGCGTATGTCACTGGGCGGTGTTCGTGACGAGGCCGAGATACGCGGCCATCGCCGCACTTATATCGGGTCGATGCCCGGCAAGATCCTGCAAAACATGACCAAGGTGAGCGTCAAAAATCCCTTGTTTCTACTGGATGAAGTGGACAAGATGGGTATGGATTTTCGTGGCGACCCCTCATCTGCGCTTTTGGAAGTCCTTGATCCGGAGCAAAATAATTCATTCGTGGATCATTATATCGAGGTTGAGTACGATTTGTCCGATGTCATGTTTGTCGCCACCGCGAACACGCTGAATATACCGCCGGCGCTGCTTGATCGCATGGAAGTAATAAGGTTGTCGGGCTATACGGAGGATGAGAAACTGAACATTGCCATGCGCTATTTACTGCCTAAACAGATAAAAAACCATGGCTTGAAGGAAAACGAACTGGCGGTATCCGAGTCTGCCCTGCGCGATATTACGCGCTATTACACGCGTGAGGCCGGTGTACGGGCAATGGAACGGGAAATCTCGAAAATTTGCCGTAAAGTTGTAAAGGCATTACTGCTGAAAAATGATCAAAAGAAGATTACGGTCAGCGGACGGAATCTCGACAAATATCTGGGCGTAAGACGCTACACGTATGGCGTTGCGGAAGAAAAAAACCAGGTAGGACAGGTGACGGGTCTGGCATGGACCGAAGTGGGGGGCGAACTATTGACCATTGAAGCTGTGGTGTTGCCTGGCAAGGGGAAAACCATCACTACCGGAAAATTGGGTGAGGTGATGCAGGAGTCGGTTCAGGCCGCCCTCTCGGTAGTGCGCAGTCGCTCACGAACCTTGGGTATTGCCGACGATTTTTATCAGAAGAACGATATTCATATTCACTTGCCCGAGGGCGCGACACCCAAGGATGGCCCGAGCGCAGGCATCGGCATCTGCATTGCGATGGTATCGGCTCTGACCGGTATTCCGGCTCGGGCGGCTGTGGCAATGACAGGGGAGATCACGTTGCGTGGTGAGGTCCTGCCAATCGGCGGCCTCAAGGAGAAACTGTTGGCGGCGCATCGCGGCGGCATAAAAACGGTACTGATCCCGGAGGATAACGTCAAGGACCTGGCGGAGATTCCGGAAAATATTAAAAATAGACTGGATATTCATCCGGTGAAATGGATAGATCAGGTGCTGGATCTGGCCTTGGAGCGCAAACCGGAACCGCTTCCCTCCGCATCACCGGTATCCGGTCCTGGTCCGGTTGCGGCCGAAGGGGGCGTAGCGAGCGTTGTTATCAAGCACTAAAGATTTCGCCTCATGTCAGTCGATGAGGCGGAAAGCAAGCTGTATAGACCATTTTTATTTTCGGCCTTTCATTTTGGATAAGATTCCTGCGTAAAATGTGGTATGAAACGTTCTCTGAAATATTTTTACAATTGCTTGACCAAGCACAAGCGGCTTGATATAAAACCGATTGCAGGGTTTTTGTAACTCTTTAACAATAACGAAAGGGGAATCACGTGAATAAATCCGAACTTATCGATGCCATCGCCAAATCTTCCGACATTTCCAAAGCCTCTGCGGGAAATGCGCTGGACGGCGCATTGTCTGCTATTAAAGCGGCTTTGAAAAAAGGCCAGAGTGTCACCCTGGTCGGATTTGGAACTTTCAAAGTGGGAAAGCGCGCGGCCCGCACCGGCCGGAATCCCCGCACTGGTGCAGCTATCAAAATTAAAGCTACGAAGGTACCGAAATTCAGCGCTGGCAAGGCGCTCAAGGATGCAGTAAACTAGCGTTCTTTAGATTGGGGTGCTTAGCTCAGTTGGTAGAGCGTCGCCCTTACAAGGCGAATGTCGGCGGTTCGACCCCGTCAGCACCCACCAGCAGCTTTTTGATCGTTGGAGTGGTAGTTCAGTTGGTTAGAATACCGGCCTGTCACGCCGGGGGTCGCGGGTTCGAGTCCCGTCCACTCCGCCAGATTTTGTGCTTAAACCAGGGCGAACGCAAGTTCGCCTTTTTTATTCATTTTCTGTCCATCAATGTTTGATTTTGTCCATAAAAAAAGACGAATCGTCCAGGTCATCCTGGCGCTCGCCACGTTGCCATTCCTGTTCTGGGGCCTCGAATCATATCAAAGCAAGGAGGGCGAAGATCAAGTTGCGCTCGCGGCCGGCGAAAAGATTCTTCGCCAGGAATTCGATCAGGCCGTGCGCAATCAGAAGGACACCATGCGGGCTTCGATGGGAGAGGGCTTTAACGATGCCCTGCTGGATAAGCCCGAAGTGCGATCTGCAATATTGGAAGGGCTCGATTCAGCAGCGCTTACTGAAGCATGAAGCATCTCGTGTGGGATTGGCTGTGCCGGATGCCCAGCTTGTGGAAACGATACAAAATATCTCTTCATTTCAAGAAGACGGAAAATTTTCCAAGCCGCGCTACGAAGAACTGCTGCGTGGACAGGGGCTAAGTCCGCAAGCATTCGAAGCACGGGTGCGCCAGGAACTGATGCGCCAGCAGTTGATCGCGCCTTACAGCGAAAGCGGCTTCATTTCCGATACGGTAGCGGAGCGGGTTCTTCGGTTGAGTGAAGAAAAGCGTGAGGTTAGCCTGGTTCAAATACAGCCAGAACAGTTTCTGGGCCATATCAAACCTGATGATGCGGCCATCAAGTCATACTATGACAGTCACCAGGCCGAATTTCAATTGCCGGAACAAGTGCGGCTCGAATATCTGGTGTTATCGCTGGATGAGCTCATTAAACAATCGCATGTCAGTACTGATGAAGCGGAGAAGTATTTCGACGAGCACCGGGGTGAATTCGGGCAACCCGAAGAGCGCCGGGCGAGCCACATTCTTTTGAGCGCGCCTGCCACGGCGCCGGAATCGGAGAGAGCGGCGGCGCGCGCCAAAGCTGAGCAGCTGCTTATCGAAATTAAAAAAGCGCCGGAACGCTTTGCGGATCTTGCCAGAGAATATTCTCAGGATCCGGGTTCTGCGGCCAAAGGCGGTGATCTCGGCTTCTTTGCGCGCAACATGATGGTCAAGTCTTTTGAAGACGCGGTTTTCCAGATGAAGCTGGATGAGATCAGCAGGGTGGTCGAGACGGATCATGGTTTCCATATCATCCAGCTTTCCGCCATCAAGAATGCGGAACCGGTCAGTTTTGACAAGGTAAAAGGTCAGGTTGAGCAGGAAGTGAAGAAACAGAAAGCCGAGAAGGTTTTCGGTGAAATGGCGGACGATTTCAGCAATATGGTATATGAGCAGAGCGATAGCCTGCAGCCCGCCGCCGAGAAATTCGGCTTATCCATACAGCAGAGCGACTGGACTGGAAGAAACGGCGGCCAGCCACCCTATTTCACCAACGAAAGGCTGCTGCAAGCGGCTTTTTCGGACGATGTCATCAAGGATAAACGCAACACCGAGGCAATCGAAGTTTCGCCGAACACGCTGGTTTCAGCGAGGCTATTGAATTATCGGCCAGCGACTACGCTCTCCATGACTGAGTTGAAGGATAAAATTTCCGGGCTTATCGCGCGGCAGGAAGCTGACAAGGCGGCTATCAATGAGGGAAAGGAGAAGCTCGCGCAACTGCAGGAGGGCAAAGACGGGGCCGTTAAGTGGGGCGCTACCCAGCAGATTTCCCGCAAGGAGCCCATGGTCTTGACAACGAAACCCTGCGGGCGGTTTTCAAGGCCGACGCTACGAAACTTCCGTCCTATACCGGGATTGCGAATCCTCAAGGCGGTTTTACCTTGATTCGCGTTGAGCATGTCACCAAACCAGCCCCGCCGGAGGCAGCGCAACAACAAGCTTTTGCCAGACAATTGCAGCAGTTGGTCGCCCAGGAGGAGCTCTCGGCTTATTTGGCCGGGGTCAGGAAACGGTATGATGTATCGGTGAGTAACGAGAACCTGGAGAAGTAGCAGAAAGCAAGCCGCTGTCAGCGGCTACATGATATCAAACGCGACCGTGTTAAACCCTGCATCGACATGGGTAATTTCGCCGGTAATGCCGCTTGCCAGATCGCTGCATAGAAAAGCCGCGACATTTCCGACCTCCAGAATGGAAACATTACGCCGTAACGGTGATACTTTTTCGGTATAGCTCAACAGTTTTCCGAAATTGCCGATTCCAGCCGCTGCCAGGGTTTTGATCGGACCTGCTGAAATCGCGTTGACCCGTATCCCCTTGGGACCAAGGCTGGAAGCCATGAATCGCACATTCGCCTCAAGACTCGCTTTGGCTAATCCCATCACATTGTAATTCGGCATTACCCTTTCTGCACCTAGATAGGTGAGCGTGAGAAGCGAGCCGTTTCGGCCTTGCATCAGCGGTATGCCGGCTTTCGCCAGCGCAGTGAAACTGTAGGAGCTCACATCGTGGGCTATGCGGAAAGCCTCACGATTTACGCTTTCGACATAATCCCCGCTTAGTGCCTCGCGTGGAGCAAAGGCAATGGAATGAACGATACCGTCAAGACCATCCCAATGTTTTCCCAAGTCGTCGAAACATTGCGCGATTTCGTTATCATTCGAAACATCGCAGGGAAAAAGTAAATCGCTGTCGAACTCCGCAATTACTTTTTCAACCCGCTCGCGCACCGCTTCTCCCTGATAAGTAAAAGCCAGTTGCGCGCCTTCACGATGCATTGCTTTTGCAATGCCGTAGGCAATGGAACGATTACTCAGTAGTCCGGTGATGAGAATGCGCTTATCGGCAAGAAGTGTCATGTAATATACCTTACGAATGTTGAATAGCTGAATGGTTCTGAATCCGGTAATTGGTACTGGTAGCGAGCACCTAAAGGACCGAGTGACACGAAAAGCTGTTGCCGGTAAGCGCGTCAAGCTGAAAAAAGCCAGTCAACTGCCGAACTTGGGATTATAGCTTCAAGTCTTTCATACTTGTAAAATCATCAAATGCCGCCTGGGTACCAATCAGCTTTTCCCCATCGCTGCGCTATACAATCACATCAATGATAGCTGTACTTACGATATACGATATCGAAACACGCCTCGGGTTTTGCAAACGGGGAGCATGACAATCGCTTCTCAGGATGAAATATCCAAAAAAACGGTAAGTCCAAAAGCCAGTGGCGCATTCCGCCTGGTAGAGGACCTTGGCAAAAACCTGCTCGCAACAGATCGTCCAGTATCTGTCCATGCGCCATCCCTTGTAATCTACGGTAAAATCGTGTGTTCATCACGTTACACGCCATGGCATGACCATTATGTTAGTAGCGAACCACTGCCTCTTTCTCGGCGGTACTCATGAGCTGTCCTTCGCCCGATCTTGCCGAAACCGTTCCGCCTGGAGGAGTTATCCGACGACTCCTTAAATACCTGCTGGCGCCATTCGTCGTTTTTATCTGCGCCTGTAGCGGCAATCCATGGAACAATCCCTATCCAGCCTCCGACGCGGAAAAAAATATTCTCTATGCTGCCTTTGCAGAGCGCCCAAAGCATCTCGATCCGGTGCAATCCTATAGCTCCAACGAAATTCTTATGACAGCGCAGATCTATGAACCGCCATTGCAATATCATTATTTGAAACGCCCCTACCAGCTGATCCCATCAGCGGCGGCGAGAATGCCAGTGGCGCAATATTTCGACAAGAAAGGCGTACGTTTGCATGACGACGCTGATGCAGAGAAAATCGCGTATACGATTTATGAAATTTCCATCCAGCCTGGTATTCGGTATCAGCCTCATCCTGCCTTTGCCAGAAACGAGCTGGGAGATTATCGCTATCATGATCTCACCGCGGAGGCTTGTAGCTGATATTCATAAACTGGGCGATCTTCGGGATACCGGTTCCCGCGAGTTGACTGCCGAGGATTATGTTTTTCAGATTAAACGGCTGGCACATCCCAGGCTGCATTCGCCCATTTTTGGCTTGATGTCCGATTATATTGTTGGACTGAAGGAATATTCGGCGACGCTACAGGCCGCCGCCGAGGCGCAGTTCAAGGAGGGAGCGGCAAAGATGCTTATCTGGATCTGAGCAGTTATCCTCTCGAGGGCGCGGAGGTGCTGGGTCCTTACACCTATCGCATCAAGATCAAGGGGAAATACCCGCAATTCATGTACTGGCTGGCAATGCCTTTTTTTGCCCCCATTCCTTGGGAAGCAGAGCGCTTTTACAGCCAAAGCGGGTTATCGGAAAAAAATATCACCCTTGACTGGTATCCGGTGGGCACCGGGCCTTATATGCTTACCGAGAACGATCCCAACCGTGTGATGATACTGGAAAAGAACCCCAACTTTCATGGCGAGGCTTATCCGTCAGAAGGCATGCCGGGCGACGCGGAGGCGGGTTTGTTGAAGGACGCGGGAAAGCCGCTGCCTTTTATCGACAAAGTGATATACAGCCGGGAGAGGGAAAGCATTCCCCGCTGGAACAAATTCCTGCAGGGCTATTACGACGCTTCCGCAATCGGCTCCGATAGTTTCGATCAGGCGGTCCAACTGACGGGCGGGCAGGGCGAAGCAACGGTGACCGAGGCGATGAGAGCGCAGGGCATTCGTCTGGAGACGGCGGTGGCGGCATCCACGAACTACCTGGGCTTCAATATGCTGGACCCGGTAGTGGGCGGAACGGATAAACATGGGCGCGAATCCGCCAGAAAGCTGCGCCAGGCTATTTCGATCGCGGTCGATTATGAAGAGTATGTTTCGATATTTGCCAATGGCCGTGGCATTCCGGCGCAAGGCCCTATTGCGCCTGGCATTGCAGGACATCGCGAGGGAAAAGAAGGAATTAATCCAGTCGTGTATGACTGGGTAAACGGACGGGCGCAGCGAAAACCGATTGAAGCGGCCAGAGAATTGCTGGCTGAGGCAGGCTATCCAGACGGGATGAACAGAAAGACAGGCGAGCCGCTGGTGCTTTATTTCGATGTCACTGCCCGCGGGGCCGAGGACAAATCCAGCCTCGACTGGATGCGCAAGCAGTTTCAGAAACTCAACATCCAGCTCGTGGTTCGAAGTACCGACTACAACCGTTTTCAGGACAAGATCCGCAAGGGCAATGCTCAAATTTTCGAGTGGGGCTGGAATGCCGACTACCCTGATCCGGAGAATTTTTTATTCCTGCTACATGGCCCTCAGCAGAAAGTCGGTAACGAAGGTGAAAACGCCGCTAATTACTCCAACCCCGAATATAACCGCCTTTTCGATCATATGAAGAATATGGAGAATGGCCCCAGGCGCCAGCAAATCATCGACAGGATGGTCGATATTCTTCGTCATGACGCGCCCTGGCTCTGGGGTTATCATCCCAAGGACTACGGGCTGTATCACTCATGGTATGGCAATGTCAAACCGAACAGATTATCAAACAATAATGTCAAATATCTTCGCATCGATGCCGAGTTGAGGGACCAGAAGCGGCGCGAATGGAATAAGCCGGTACTGTGGCCTATCGGTGGAGGATTGATCATACTGGCTATCAGCCTGCTTCCCGCTGCGATCGTTTATCGCCGCAAGGAGCGAGAACGCCGGTATAAGGCGTGCCGGGCCAAATGAAGATATCGAGGTCAACGCGCTTAAATGCTTAATTACATCGTAAGGCGGGTGCTTTACGCTGTCCCCATTCTCATCGGCGTCAACCTGATCACCTTCACCTTATTCTTCGTAGTGAATACGCCCGATGATATGGCGCGGATGCAACTGGGCATCAAGCGTGTCACGCCCGAGGCCATCAACAAGTGGAAGCAGGAGCGCGGCTATGACAAGCCGCTGATGTTTAACCATACAGAGAATGGAATTGCAAAATTTACGCATACCATTTTTTTCGAGAAGTCGGCTGCCATGTTCGCCTTCCGTTTCGGCCCCGCCGACGACGGGCGTGACATTGCCCATGAAATCAGAACACGGATGGTGCCCAGCCTGGCCATCGCGTTGCCGGTATTTCTGCTGGGGCTGGGCGTTTATATCGTCTTCGCGCTGACAATGGTTTTTTTTCGGGCTACCTACGTGGATTTCTGGGGCGTGGTACTATGCGTCGCGCTAATGTCGATCTCCAGTTTATTCTATATTATTGGCGGACAATTCCTGATCAGCAAATTATGGCATCTGGTGCCGATTTCTGGATATGGGCAGGGGCTGGATGCCGGCAAGTTCCTGATTCTTCCGGTCATTATCGGCGTGATTAGCGGCGCCGGAGCGAACACGCGCTGGTACCGTACCATTTTTCTGGAAGAAATGGGCAAGGATTATGTCCGTACCGCCCGTGCCAAGGGCCTGCCGGAAAGTTTCGTGCTGTTCGGGCACGTACTCCGAAACGCCATGATTCCGATACTCACGGGGGCGGTGGTGGTGATCCCCCTGTTATTTTTAGGCAGCCTCATTACCGAATCGTTTTTCGGTATCCCCGGCTTGGGCAGCTATACGATCGACGCAATCAATTCGCAGGATTTCGCGGTAGTGCGGGCGATGGTCTTTCTGGGATCGTTGCTTTATATCGTCGGCCTTATATTGACGGACATTTCCTATACCCTGGTTGACCCCAGGGTAAGGCTGGAATAATGCTGCTCCGGTAAAACCATACATGGCTTTCAAACCTGTAGTTCTCTGGACAGATGCGCTGGTCTATCTGCTTGTGGCAGTAGTACTCATATTTGTCTGGCATGTGCGGCGAAACCAGCACCTTCTTGTGCCATGGCGGCGCGTGAGCCATAGCGCGAGCGGCATGGCAGCGCTCACGGTATTGATGTTCTTTATCATTATCGGGCTACTCGATACGGTGCATTTACGTCCCGCTGTGGGAAACGCCAACGGCGGCGCCGGTGAGCAGGCTTACAGCGTGGAAGTGTTGAGTCTGCTCGATCTGATCGCCACCCCCCTGCGCGTACGCGTGGAAAAGACCTATTCAGCGCCCTTTGCCGCGCACCTTTACGCTCGAGAAACAGTGGAGCTCCCGGATGGCAGGCAGACACGGGAATTTCCCCGACTGAAATTCGGCGGGGCGCATTTGCAGGATCCCGAAGCGCAGCTTATCACCGACGTTGCCTTGAGAGCCGGAGCGGGCGGAGGCCTGGGGTTACTCGTCTGGTGCCTGCTGTGGTTTCGCTGGCCGCCTTGGTGGCGCGCCGCAGTGGCGAGACGTTCATATCAACGCTTTCCGCCATCTGGCGTGGCGCTACCGCAATTCCCTGGAATGCGGTAGCCATCGTGACTCTTGCTGATACTATTGCTGTGCGGCGCCGCCTGGCATTATGCGGAAACTACCATATATTAGGTACCGACAAGGTAGGACAGGACGTTTTTTACCAGTCGCTCAAAAGCATCCGCACCGGACTCGTGATCGGAACACTGACTACGTTGATGATGCTCCCTTTTGCGCTGCTTCTGGGTATTACGGCAGGCTACTTTCGGGGGTGGATAGATGATGTGATTCAATACCTCTATACGACGCTGAGTTCAATTCCGGGTGTTTTGCTCATCGCGGCGGCCGTATTGATGATGCAGGTTTATATCGAGACCCGCCCCGAGCTGTTCGATACGATTGCCGCGCGGGCTGATCTGCGCCTGCTGTTTCTCTGCATCATACTCGGGGTTACGAGTTGGACCGGCCTGTGCCGTCTACTGCGCGGCGAGACATTGAAGTTGCGCGAAATGGAGTATATTCAGGCGGCTCACGCGTTTGGTGTTTCCCATTGGCGCATTATCAGCCGGCACATTCTTCCTAACGTAATGCATATCGTGCTCATTACGACGGTTATGGATTTCAGCGGCCTCGTCCTGGCGGAGGCCGTATTGTCTTACGTCGGTGTCGGGGTTGATCCATCGACGATTAGTTTTGGGACCATGATCAATGCGGCACGGATGGAAATGGCGCGTGAGCCGGTGGTATGGTGGGCCTTGCTCGCGGCTTTCAGCTTTATGTTTGCGCTGGTATTGAGCGCTAATCTATTTGCCGATGCGGTACAAAATGCGTTTGACCCGCGCGTGAGAACCTTGTCGGCAAAAATTGGAACATTGCGGCGCAAAAAACTCGGGAAAGCGCCGGAAGGCAAACCTGTTTCCGCCGGGATCGAAGATCCCCTTTCGTCATGAGCGCCGTGCTGCAAATCAGCAACCTGGAAACCATTCTGCATACGGAGGCAACACTGGTTCGGGCTGTGGACGGGCTTACGCTGCAAGTCATGAGAGGCGAGACTTTCGCCCTATTGGGCGAATCCGGCTGCGGCAAGTCCATGACTGCGCTGTCCGTTATGCGGTTACTGCCAGAAATAGGCGAAATCGTAGGGGGCTCTGTCAAGCTTGATGGAGAGGACCTCCTTCTGCTGCCGGAGACCGCGATGCGCAGCATTCGCGGAAAGCGTATCAGCATGATTTTCCAGGAGCCGATGCTGAGCCTGAATCCAGTAATGACCGTGGCGCAACAGATTGGCGAGGTCCTGCGGCGGCACTTCAATTTACGCGGCGCGGTCGCGCAAAAACGCATACAGGAAATTTTGAATGAGGTGGGAATCCCTGACGCATCGCAGCGCATGAACGAATACCCTTTCCAGTTTTCGGGCGGGATGAAGCAGCGAATGATGATAGCAATGGCGCTGGCGGGAGAACCGGAACTCCTCATCGCCGATGAGCCGACTACTGCCCTGGATGTTACCATTCAGGCCCAGGTACTCAATCTCATGCGTGATTTGCAGCAACGTGAGGGGATGGCTATCCTGCTGATTACTCACGATCTCGGTGTGGCGGCGGAAATGGCGCATCGGGTGGGAATAATGTATGCCGGGGAAATGGTAGAGACAGCGACGCGCGAAGATTTTTTCCGCGAGCCCGCGCATCCCTACTCGCGAAAATTACTCGCTTCGCTGCCGGGGCGGGATAGACGCCGGCAGGGCTTGCGGTTGGCGGCGATCAGCGGAAATGTGCCGCCATTGTCACGTGAATTCGTAGGCTGCCGTTTTGCCGATCGCTGTGATCAGGCCTGGGGATTATGTCATGACGTGGCGCCGGGGTGGACGGCGCTGGCTGGCGAACATCACGTCAGGTGCCATCTTTTTAATCAGAACCTGGGATCACAAGTTAATGAGCAAGGGCTAAGGGATGCGGAACCGGAAGCCTTGACGCTGAACTCCGGACGCGCGGATGAGTCCAATATCCAGATCACATCGAATCCCGAATCTCGTGTTTTCCATTCATGCTTGTTGTCCGCCAATGACCTGAAAGTTTACTTTCCCATCCGTAAGGGCTTGATGAAACATGTGGTGGGGCATGTCAAAGCGGTAGATGGCGTTTCACTGGAAATCGGCCTGGGCAAGACGTTGGCGTTGGTGGGAGAATCGGGCTGCGGGAAGACGACAGTCGGTAAGGGTATCCTGCAGTTGATCCCGCTCTCCGGCGGCAGTGTGCGTTATAACGGGCTCGAATTGGTCGGGTTGGAACGCAAGCGGTTGCGGAAATTACGCTCCGAATTCCAGCTTATATTTCAGGACCCGTATTCATCGCTCAATCCGAGGATGCGCATTGTCGACATTATCGAAGAGGGCATGAATGCCCTGAATGTCGAAGACGACAGCAAAGCAAGCGACGCGGAGCATCAACCTGATATCGCGAAGAGGCATAAAGTCGATGCCCTGCTGGAAAGTGTCGGGTTGCCGCCAGAAACAAAATGGCGTTATCCACATGAGTTTTCCGGCGGCCAGCGCCAGCGTATCGCCATCGCACGTGCTTGGCCGTTAACCCCAAGCTGATCGTGTGCGATGAACCTACCAGTGCACTGGACGTATCGGTTCAAGCCCAGATTCTGAACCTGTTGAACGAATTGCAGGACAATCTGGGATTGGCCTATCTATTCATCACTCATAATATTTCAGTAGTGGAATATCTCGCGGATGAAGTGGCGGTAATGTATCTTGGAAGAATTGTAGAACGGGGAAGTGTGGACGAAGTCTTGATCAGTCCCAGGCATCCATATACTCAGGCGCTGATGTCGGCGATTCCCGTGATCGAGCTTGAATCGAAACGTCATATTATCCGGCTCCACGGAGACCTTCCTTCACCCGCTAATCCGCCGCCCGGTTGTCACTTTCATCCTCGTTGCCCCCACGTCATGCCGATTTGCCGCGAAATTTACCCGGCAACAAGTTCATTCAGCCCAACGCATACCGCGCACTGTTATCTTTATCCCCAGGAACAAGACCCAGCAGCGCCCCTCGAATCACAAGCATAAGGAAAATCTCATGATGGTCGGTCAGCAAGTGGCGCGGCGTCGCACGTTTGCCATAATTTCTCATCCGGATGCCGGTAAGACGACGCTTACCGAGAAGTTGCTGCTGTTTGCGGGCGCCATTCACATCGCAGGCAGCGTCAAGGCGCGAAAAGCGAGCCGACATGCCACTTCCGACTGGATGGAGATCGAGAAGCAGCGCGGTATTTCGGTAGCCAGTTCAGTGATGCAGATGGAATACCGGCGATTGCGTCATCAATCTCCTGGATACGCCCGGTCACCAGGATTTCTCCGAAGATACGTATCGCGTTCTGACCGCCGTTGACGCCGCGCTGATGGTGATCGACGCCGCCAATGGCGTCGAGGCCCAGACACTGCGTCTGCTGGAGGTGTGCCGTGCACGCAACACGCCCATCCTCACTTTCGTGAATAAAATGGATCGAGAAGTACGTGAACCGCTCGATCTTATCAATGAAATCGAACAAACGCTGGGCATGGCCGCTGTGCCTTTTACCTGGCCGATGGGTATGGGCCGCAGCTTTAAAGGTGTATTCGACTTGCAGCGCGATAGCATGCGCGTTTTTCAGCCTGGGTCCGACAGGCTGGATGATGAAGACGAGATCATCAAAGGGCTGAATAACCCGGCACTCGAAGAACGCTTTGCGGATGGCGCCGCTACCATGCAGCAGGAAATCGAGCTGATACGTGGCGCTTCACCCGAATTCAGCCATGAAGCCTTTCTCGCCGGTCAGCAGACCCCGGTATTTTTTGGCTCAGCCATCAACAACTTTGGCGTGCGAGAAGTACTTGACGCCCTGGTTAATCTTGCCCCGCCGCCCGGATCGCGTATGGCCTTGCAGCGGCAGGTGCAACCGGGTGAACCGAGATTTTCAGGGGTGGTGTTCAAGATTCAGGCTAATATGAATCCGGCCCACCGGGATCGCATCGCCTTTGTGAGGATTTGCTCGGGCCGGTTCGATCGCGGTATGAACTTGAGGATTGTGCGTAACGGTAAGGATATCCGCACCAACGGCGTGGTGTCGTTTCTCTCCCAGCGGCGCGACTTGCTCGATATCGCCTATCCCGGCGATATCATCGGGATCCCCAACCATGGAACACTGCAGCTAGGGGATACACTGACCGAAGGCGAGCGATTGCAATTCACGGGCTTGCCGTTTTTCGCGCCCGAAATCTTCCAGACGGTCGAGCTCGCCGATCCGATGCGCAGCAAACAGCTCAAATTGGGACTGGCACAGTTGGGCGAGGAGGGTGCGATTCAGGTGTTTCGTCCCCATTGGGGCGGGACGTTGCTGCTGGGTGCGGTAGGTACTTTGCAATTCGAGGTGGTAGCACACCGGCTCAAGCATGAATATGGCGTCGATGCCCGGCTTGCGCCTGCCAAGTACCAGTTGGCCCGCTGGGTCACTGCGGACGACTCCCGCGAGCTTAAGCGATTCATCGATACCAACGCGCACCGGATAGCCTATGACGTCGTCGATGCCCCGACTTTCCTGGCTTCATATGGAGCGGAACTCAGCGTAGCCGAGGAAAGCTGGAAGTATGTTCAGTTCCATCGAATGCGAGAGCATGCCGGACTGTTATTCCAGACTCATCTCGACAGGTAAAATGAGTTAACGTTTAGTTGACTTCGGCAAGCAGCCTGCTGATCGCTTGCTGTGCCTGATGGAGATAACCACCGCCAAACAGGTTGAGGTGGTTCAGTATGTGATAGAGGTTATAAAGCGTCTTGCGCGTTTCATAGCCGGCGTCAAGTGGATAGGCTTCCCGATAAGCGGCATAAAACGCCTCGGGGAAACCGCCGAAAAGTTCGGTCATGGCGATATCCGTCTCGCGATCGCCATAATATACCGCCGGATCGAATAGCACTGGCTGTGCTGTGTCATCAAAGCCGTGGTTGCCGCTCCATAAGTCGCCGTGCAAGAGTGACGCAACCGGTTGCGGTCCTGGAAAAAAGAAATGAAGCTTCTCCAACAGTTGCTCGCCCTGCGCCTGTAGTCTTCCGGTGTAGCCATTAACGCTGGCAAGCCGCAATTGATAACCCAGGCGGTATCTACGCCAGAATTCAATCCAGTTGGCACAGGATTGATTGATTTGCGGCGTGGCGCCGATCGTGTTATCGCGCGTCCACCCGAATTCTCCGGAAGTAAAATGATGCATGGCGGCAAGCCCGAGCCCAGGGCTGCCGCGCTGCCGCGAGAAGCCCTGCCCATCTCCAGATATTCCAGCACCAGCCATGCCTCGGATGTATTTCTTCCCCAGCATATCGGCATGGGAACGCGCAACGCGCGGGTATTGCGGATTTCCTGGAGGCCTGCCGCTTCCGCATCAAACATCGCCAGGCTTTCAGCATTATTCAGTTTGACGAAAAATCGCTGGCCGTTGCCTTCGATCCGATGCGTTTGATTGATACAGCCGCCACCAACGGAAGAAATGGTTTCGACGGCGAATGGAATACCGGTGGAGCGACTGATTTGCGCCGAGATTTCAGACCAGGCAGGCATAAGTAGCAGGTGGCCGCTTGAAGGACCACTGTATCAGGATAGATATTTCCGTGCGCGCGCGATGGCCGCGCTTACCTGTGCCGGGGCCGTTCCGCCGATATGGTTGCGGCTGTTGACGGAGCCTTCCAGAGTCAGCACAGCGAAGATGTCATCCTCGATGAGTGGCGAGAATTGTTGCAACTCCGGCAGGGTAAGCGCGCCCAGGTCCCGCCCGCTGTTATCGGCAAAGCGCACTGCCTGCGCGACGGTTTCATGCGCTTCACGAAAAGGCAGCCCTTTTTTCGCCAGGTAATCCGCCAGATCAGTCGCAGTGGCATAACCGCGCATCGCTGCGTTATACATTGCATCCTGGTTGACACGAACCCCTGTCAGCATGTCGGCATAGATACGCAGCGTGTCCGTGAGCGTGTCTACGGTATCGAATAAAGGCTCCTTGTCTTCCTGATTATCCTTATTGTAAGCAAGCGGTTGGGCCTTCATCAGGGTAAGCAGTGCAACCAGGTGGCCGTTGACGCGCCCCGTCTTGCCGCGTACCAGCTCCGGTACATCGGGGTTCTTCTTTTGCGGCATAATGGACGAACCGGTGCAGAATCGGTCGGCGAGATCGATGAAGCCGAACGATGGGTTCATCCATAAAATCAGTTCCTCCGATAATCGGGACAGATGTGTCATGATCAGTGCCGCAGCGGCACAGAACTCGATGGCAAAATCCCGGTCGGAAACTGCATCCAGCGAATTTTCGCAAACACCATCGAACCCCAGTTCTTGCGCCACCCTGTCACGGTCGATCGGATAACTGGTCCCTGCCAGCGCCGCCGCACCTAACGGCAATCTGTTCACGCGCTTTCTGCAGTCGGATAATCGTTCGACATCGCGCTTCAGCATTTCAAAATATGCCATGAGATGGTGGCCGAAGACGACTGGCTGCGCCACCTGCAAATGAGTGAAACCCGGCATCACCGTATCGGTATGCTTTTCTGCGAGATCCAGCAAGGCGCGCTGCATTGCATGGATGAGGCTGATAATGTCGTCGATTGAAGCGCGCAGATAGAGACGTATATCGGTAGCCACCTGATCGTTGCGTGATCGCGCCGTATGCAGCCGCTTTCCGGCATCGCCAATGAGGGCAGTCAGGCGTTTCTCGATATTGAGGTGCACATCCTCAAGTTCCAGCAGCCAGACAAATTCGCCACAGCGGATTTCCTCCCGGATCTGGCCCAAGCCAAGTTGGATAGCCGCCAGGTCATCCGCGTCAATAATGTTTGTCGCTGCGAGCATCCGGGCGTGAGCAAGAGATCCCTGAATGTCGTATTCCGCCAGGCGCCGGTCGAAACTCACCGAGGCGGTGTAGCGCTGCACCAACTCGGAAACCGGTTCGCTGAATCGGCCCGACCATGTGTTCATGTTTTTTTCAACCGGTGCGCTGGTCTTTTTTGAGACTGCCATTTGTTTCGCTCATCAGGATGGAAGTGCAAGGAAATGCATAGCTTGCCAAGCCATTCTTTGTTATCAGTGTTGAAAAATGATAAGTATAAATCAAAAGACCTGCCCGGGACCTTCTATAGCCATGCGTTACCGCGAAGCAGGTGGTAATCCGTGATCTTTGGTATCCGTAAACAGGTCAGCAAGGAGTGTTTCGCAGAAGTGTTTCTTGGGGTGGCGGTAAAAAAATTATTCGGGTTCAGAACTCAAGCGGATCTATGTCCAATATCCATCGCACTTTATAGCTGGGAAGTGCATCGAGTTTTATTCGCCATCCGGCAAGGAATTCCTGCAATTTTTTACGCGACCTGCACTGCACTAATAGATAGCCGCGTTCCATTCCCTTCAGGCGTGCCATTTGCGCCGGAACAGGATCGAATACTTCGACCTGCTTTGGCGCTTTTGCTATTGCTGCCGCGCTAGCGAGAAAATCCAGCGCGACAGCAATATTGGGCGCTTCGGCGCGCAATAAGACCTGATAGACGAATGGCGGGAACCCCGCCGTCCTTCTTTCCTCCAGCAGCGTTTGCGCGAGCAGGTCGTAATTATGCTGCCGTAGTGCATGATACAGGGGGTGATCCGGAAACTCGGTTTGAATCAGTACTTCTCCTGGAATATCAGCACGTCCGGCTCGGCCCGCGACTTGCATCAATTGCGCGAACAGGCGCTCCGAGGCCCGGAAATCCGTACTGAATAGCGAGGCGTCGGAATTCAGGGTGACCACTAGCGACAAATTAGGAAAATCGTGCCCTTTCGCGAGAATTTGCGTCCCAACCAGGATGTCGACGCGGTGCTCCTGAATGTCTTTCAGCATTCGCCCCCATGCATCTTTTCGGCTTGTGCTGTCGCGATCTATGCGCATGATTCGAGCGTCGGGAAAACGTTGGATCAACGCAGCCTCCACCCGCTGGGTGCCATGCCCGAAGGGGGTAATGTCCTGATCCCCCGCATTCCTGGCAGAGGCCGGGAAATCGCTCCTGATGGCCGCAATGGTGGCAACGCAATTTTTTCTCACGCAGATGCACGACCAGGCGGCTGGCACAGCGGTGACAGACCGCCGTCCATCCGCATGACTTGCATAGCAGCACCGGCGCATAACCACGCCGGTTTATGAAAACCAGGCTTTGCTGGTTTAACGAAAGGCATTTCTCGAGAGCGGCGATCACGGGCTCGGAAAAGCTTTCTTTGGTTTTTACAGCTCGGGTGTCGATACAGCGGACCATTGGCAGGACGGCGTTCTTTACCGCGCGCGACGGCAGCCCTAACCGGAGATAGCGGCCAGACATGGCATTGTAATAACTTTCGAGCGACGGGGTGGCGGAGCCAAGTATTACCGGCACACCGGCATACTTGGCACGAAAGATGGCGACGTCTCGCGCGGAATAGCGCAAGCCATCCTGTTGTTTGAATGAGGCGTCCTGTTCCTCATCCACTATCAGCAGCCCAAGCTTTGGCAATGGCGTGAATACCGCCAGGCGAGTGCCCAATATTATTTCCGCATCGCCCTGCTGCGCTTGCAGCCAGCCGGCGGCACGTTCGGAAGGGCTGAGCCCGCTATGGAGACTTACCAGCTTCACCGCGGGAAAGCGCGCACGGAAGACGGCCTCCAGCTGTGGTGTCAGATTGATTTCAGGAACGAGCACCAGTGTTTGCCGCGCTTGTCGCAACAGCAGCGAAATCAGACGCAGGTATACCTCGGTTTTCCCGCTGCCGGTAACCCCATGCAACAGCCACGTGTTGAACGCATTTATTTTTGGAGTAATCACATCGATGGCATTTTGCTGCGCGGGGGTAAGGATGGGCACCGGCGCTGATTTGGCACCGGAAGCCGAAGTTTCGAAAGGAGTAGCGGGTATTTCTTCAACCCACCGGAGCGCTACCAGTTCACTTCAGGGCTGGGAGCCCGCTGCGAAAATTGCTTTGCCTCACTGCTGGTCATCGCACCCGATTCTCTCAGTTTTGCTAAAAGTCTTCGTTTGACGATACTGCGGGCCGGAATCGCTGAGGTGCCGGCGAGCGCGCCCCGCTGCGGTGAGGCGATCGTGGAAATGCAGATGGAAAATTTTGCGTAAAAGGTTTATTGCTGCGCAGTCGGGTCGGCGGCCATTCATGACCACCTCCCCCAGAGGATGATGATAGTACTCGCTACAGAAATGAAATAGATCAAGCAATGCCGGGGGCAGAGAGGGAATGTCCCGGAATATATGGGTAATATGCTTGAGCTTGACGGGGTCCACAGAAGAGTGAGTAGTCACTTCCATGATTAACCCGGTCTTCGTATTTCTTCCGAAGGGAACGCGCACGCGCCTGCCGATATCTTGCGCCGTTATCTCGATATCCGGTGCAAGATAATCGAACAGAATATTCAGGGGAACATCAAGCGCGACGCGTACGATGGGCATGCGGGTAAGAGTGTATTGAAAACGAGCTTGAGTTTATTGGCGTGCAAGAATCGTGGAAATACGGCATCCAGGTTCTGGCTAATTTGACGCAACGGCAACTTGAACATTGAGCAGAGATCCGTCCAGCCTGCTTGATAAATAGAAACTTTGCGCGATTCAATGCTGTTCTGCTCGTTTCTTGTCCATGGGGTTTTTGGTAGCCCATTTTGGCGGTCTACAGGGGTCAAAAGGAGGCCAAAAAAATTGTAATCGTTGCGTGCACATCCAAACAAAGCATACCGTACTTGGAACAATTCAAGGGTGGATATGATCCGCGGCATCAAAAGCGGTATTCAAGGCTCATCCATGCCTAGCTCTTTACTTAAAATGTCGGATTTTTTTACAGTTATTTGCGTAAAATTCGAGAATAAGTTACAAGTTATTGATATCAAATATATATAAAGGCTGGCACGGGATATGCTTGCGGAAATAACAATGCACAGCCGTAGCAGAAGCTGAGCCTTGAATACCGCTTTTGATGCCGCGGATCATATCCACCCTTGAATTGTTCCAAGTACGGTATAGCTTTGTTTGGATGTGCACGCAACGATTACAATTTTTTTCGCCTCCTTTTTGACCCCTGTAAATAAGCTTCGCCAAAATGGGCTACCAAAAACCCCATGGACAAGAAACAAGCAGAAGCAGCGTAGAATGCGCGCAAAGGTTTTTATTTATCAAGCAGGCTGGACGGATCTCTTCTCAAATGTTCAAGTTGCCGTTGGGTCAAATTAGCCAGAACCTGGCATGCTGTATTTCCACGATTCTTGCACGCCAATAAACTCAAGCTCGTTTTCAATACACTCTTACCCGCATGCCCATGCTTTCCCCTGAATATTCTGTTCGATTATCTTGCACCGGATACCGAGATAACGGCGCAACATTCGGCAGGCCTGTGCGCGTTCCCTTCGGAGAGGTACGAAGACCGGGTTGATCGTCGAAGTGACTACTCACTCTTCTGTGGACCCCGTGAGAGCTCAAGCATATTACCCATATATTCCGGGACATTCCCTCTCTCTTTCCGGCATTGCTTGATCTATTTCATTTCTGTAGCGAGTACTATCGTCTTTAGGGGAGGTGGTCATGAATGGGCTGCAGAAGCCGACTGCGCAGCAATAAACCTTTTACGCAAAATTTTCCATCTGCATTTCGACTATTGCCTCACCGCAGCAGCACGCCTCTCGACACCTAAGCAATTCCGGCCGGCAGTATCGTCAAACGAAGACTTTTTTAGCAAAACTGAGAGAATCAGGTGAGTATGACCAGCAGTGAGGCAAAGCAATTTTCGCAGCGGGCTCCCAAGGCCCTGAAGAGAACTGGTAGCGCTCCGGTGGGTTAGAAGAAATACCCCCGCTACTCCTTTCGAAACTTCGGCTTCGGCAGTTGCCCGATGAGCACCGCTGCCCATCCTTACCCCCGCGCAGCCACCTGCCATCGAGTGTGATTACTCCAAAAATAAATACAAATTTCAACACGTCAGCTGCTTGCGAGTGGGTTACCGGCAGCGGGGAAACCGAGTTATACTCTGCGTCTCATTTCGCTGCTGTTGCGACAAGCACAGCAAGCGCTAGGTACTCGTCCCTGAAATCAATCTGAGCACCACAGCTGGAGGCCATTGCTTCCGTGCGCGCTTTCCCGCCGTGAGAAGCTGGTAAGTCTCGTCGTGGGCTCAGCCCTTCCGAACGGCTCCAGCCGGCTGGCTGCAAGCGCCACAGCGGCGATGCGGAAATAATATTGGGCACTCGCCTGGCGGTATTCACGCCATTGCCAAAGCTTGGGCTGCTGATAGTGGATGAGAAACAGGACGCAGAGTGGGAACGACAGGATGGCTTGCGCTATTCTGCGCGAGATATCGCCATCTTTCGTGCCAAAGATGCCGGTGTGCCGGTAATACTTGGGTCCCGCCACCCCGTCGCTCGAAAGTTATTACAACGCCAGATGTCTGGCCGCTATCTCAGGTACAGGCTACCGTCGCGTGCGGTGAAGGACGCAATCCTGTCAATGGTGCCGCTGTATCGACACCCGAGCTGTAAAAACCAAAGAAACATATTGCAATTGATCGCCGCTCTCGAGAATGCCTTCAGTTAAACCAGCAAAGCCTGGTTTTCATCAACCGGCGCCTGGTGCTGCCCCTAAGTGCATGCGGATGGACGGCGGTCTGTCACCGCTGTGCCAGCCGCCTGGTCGTGCATCCACGTGAGAAAAAATTGCGTTTCCCCCATTGCGGCCATCAGGAGCGATTTCCCAGCATCTGCCAGATGCGGGGATCAGGACATTACCCCCTTCGGGCATGGCACCCCCCTTCTGGCGGCTGCGTTGATCCAACGTTTTCCAGACGCTCGAATCATGCGCATAGATCGCGACACACAAGCCGAAAAGAGTGCGTGGGGGCGAATGCTGAAAAAGACATTCAGGAGCACCGCGTCGACACGTGTGGGTTAGGAACGCAAATTCTCACGAAAGGGCACGATTTTCCTAATTTGTTGCTAGTGGTCACCCTGAATTCCGACGCCTCGGCTAGCTCGTACGGATTTCCGGCCCTCGGAGCGCCTGTTCGCGCAATTGATGCAAGTCGCGGGCCTGAAAGGCGGACGTGCTGATATTCCAGCAAAAATATTGATTCAAACCGAGTTTCCGGATCACCCCTTGTATCATGCACTACGGCAGCATAATTACGACCTGCTCGCGCAAACGCTGCTGGAGGAAAGAAGGACGGCGGGGTTCCCGCCGGTGGCCCCTAGTCAGGTTTTATTGGCGCCAGAGGGCAAAGGAGAAGAAAATTGCTATTGCGCTGGATTTTCTCGCCAGCGCAACATCGATAGCAAAAGGCACCGAAGGACGGTCGAAGTATTCGATCCGGTTTCCGGCGCAAATGGCACGCCTGAAGGGAATGGAACGCGGCTATCTATTAGGGTCTGTGCAGGTCGCGTAAAAAGTTGCAGGAACTCCTTGCCGGATGGCGAATAAAACTGGATGCGGCTTCCCAGCTATAAAGTGCGATGGATTTTGTAGATACATCCACTCGAGTTCTGAACCCCGGCAATCTTTTTTACCGCCACCCCAGAACGCCTGCGAAACATGCCTTGTAGACCTGTTTACGGATACCAAAGATCACGGATTTCCACCTGCTTCGCCGTGACGCATGGCTATAAAGGTCCTGGCAGGTCTTTTGATTTATACTCATCATTTTTCAACACCGATAACAAAGAATGGCTGGCAAGGCTATACATTTCCTTGCGCTTCCTCCCTATGAGTGAAACAAATGGCAGCCTCAAAAAGATCAGTGCACCGGTTGAAAAAAACATGAACACATGGTCGGGCCGATTCAGCGAACCGGTTTCCGAGTTGGTGCAGCGCTATACCGCCTCGGTGAGTTTCGACCGGCGGCTGGCGGAATACGACATTCAGGGATCCTTGCTCACGCCGGATGCTCACAGCAACAAACATTATTGACGCAGATGACCTGGCAGCTATCCAACTTGGCTTGGGTCAGATCCGGGAGGAAATCCGCAGTGGCGAATTTGTCTGGCTGCTGGAACTGGAGGATGTGCACCTCAATATCGAGAAACGCCTGACCGCCCTGATCGGCGATGCCGGAAAACGGCTGCATACGGCGCGATCACGCAACGATCAGGTCGCTTCGATATACGCTCTATCTGCGGCTTCGATCGACGACATTATCAGCCTCATCCATGCAATGCAGCAGCGCCTTGCTGGATCTCGCCGAAAAGCATACCGATACGGTGATGCCTGGTTTCACGCATTTGCAGGTGGCGCAGCCAGTCGTCTTTGGCCACCATCTCATGGCATATTTTGAAATGCTGAGGCGCGATGTCGAACGATTATCCGACTGCAGAAAGCGCGTGAACAGATTGCCGTTAGGTGCGGCGGCGCTGGCCGGGACCAGTTATCCGATGACCGCGAAGGGTGGCGCAAGAACTGGGGTTCGATGGTGTTTGTGAAAATTCGCTGGATGCAGTTTCCGACCGGGATTTTGCCATCGAGTTCTGTGCCGCTGGGGCACTGATCATGACACATCTCTCCCGATTATCGGAGGAACTGATTTTATGGATGAACCCATCGTTCGGCTTCATCCATCTCGCCGACCGATTCTGCACCGGTTCGTCCATCATGCCGCAAAAGAAGAACCCCGATGTACCGGAACTAGTACGCGGCAAGACGGGCTGATCAATGGCCACCTGGTTGCACTGTTTACCCTGATGAAGGCCCAACCGCTCGCTTACAACAAGGATAATCAGGAAGACAAGGAACCCTTGTTCGATACGGTAGACACGCTCACTGACACGCTGCGTATCTATGCCGACATGCTGACAGGGGTTCGTGTCAACCAGGATGCAATGTATAAGGCAGCGATGCGCGGTTATGCCACTGCGACTGATCTGGCGGATTACCTGGCGAAAAAAGGGCTGCCTTTTCGTGAAGCGCATGAAACCGTCGCGCAGGCAGTGCGCTTTGCCGATAATAAGGGGCGGGACCTGGGGGCGCTTACCCTGCCGGAGTTGCAACAATTCTCGCCACTCATCGAAGACGACATTTTCGCTGTGCTGACTCTGGAAGGCTCCGTCAACAGCCGCAACCATATCGGCGGAACGGCGCCGGCACAGGCAGCGCGGCCATCGCGCGCGCACGGAAATGTCTATCCTGATAAAGCGGTCCTTCAAGCAGCCACCTGCTACTTATGCCTGCCTGGTCTGAAATCTCGGCACAGATCAGTCGCTCCACCGGTATTCCATTTGCCGTCGAAACCATTTCTTCCGTTGGTGGCGGCTGTATCAATCAAACGCATCGGATCGAAGGCAACGGCCAGCGATTTTTCGTCAAACTGAATAATGCTGAAAGCCTGGCGATGTTTGATGCGGAAGCGGCAGGCCTCCAGGAAATCTGCAATACCCGCGCGTTGCGCGTTCCCATGCCGATATGCTGGGGAAAAATACATCCGAGGCATGGCTGGTGCTGGAATTTGTGGGAGATGGGCAGGGCTTCTCGCGGCAGTGCGGCAGCCCTGGGCTCGGGGCTTGCCGCCATACATCATTTCACTTCCGGGAAATTCGGGTGGACGCGCGATAACACCATCGGCGCCACGCCGCAAATCAATCAATCCTGTGCCAACTGGATTGAATTCTGGCGTAGATACCGCCTGGGTTATCAATTGCGGCTTGCCAGCGTTAATGGCTACACCGGAAGACTACAGACGCAGGGCGAGCAACTGTTGGAGAAGCTTCATTTCTTTTTTCCAGGACCGCAACCGGTTGCGTCACTATTGCATGGCGACTTATGGAGCGGCAACTACGGCTTTGATGGCACAGCACAGCCAGTGCTATTCGATCCGGCTGTATATTATGGCGATCGCGAAACGGATATCGCCATGACCGAACTTTTCGGCGGTTTCCCCGAGCGTTTTATGCCGCTTATCGGGAAGCCTATCCACTTGACGCCGGCTATGAAACGCGCAGGACGCTTTATAACCTCTATCACATACTGAATCACCTCAACCTGTTTGGCGGCGGCTATCTCCATCAGGCACAGCAAGCGATCAGCAGGCTGCTTGCCGAAGTCAACTAAACGTTAAGTCTTTTACTGTCGAGATGAGTCTGGATACAGTTCGGCATGCTCTCGCATTTGATGGAACTGATATACTTCCAGCTTTCCTCCGGCTGCACTGAGTTCCGCTCCATATGAAGCCAGGAAAGTCGGAGCATCGACGACGTCATAGGCTATCCGGGGCTCGCATTTGCGTTATCGATGAATCGCTTGAGCTCGCGGGAGTCATCCGCAGTGACCCAGCGGCCGAAACCGGTAATGGCAGGCGCGAGCCGGGCATCGACGCCATATTCATGCTTGAGCCGGCGTCTACCACCTTCAATTCCAAATCTCCGCACCCACAGCAGGCGCCCGCCCGAGAGGATCGAAACACCTAAATCGCACCACTCTGCGCCAATTGCAGCCAATCCCAATTGAGCTGTTTGCTGCGCATCGGATCGCGAGCTCGAACGCTCTTGGAGAAATCAGGGCGCGAAACGGCAAGCCCGTGAGAAATCGCTCGCCTTCGGTCAGGGTATCCCCAGCTGCAGCGTTCCATGGTTGGGGATCCCTGATGGCCGGATAGGCGATATCCAGAGGTCGCGCCGCTGGGAAAACGACACACGCCCTGTGTGCGGATATCCTTGACCGTTACGCACAATCCTCGAGTTCATGCCGCGATCGAACCGGCCCGAGCAACTCGGCTCACAAAGGCGATGCGATCCCGGTGAGCCGGATTCATATTAGCCTGAATCTTGAACACGACCCCTGAAATTTTCGGTTCACCCGGCTCGCGACCCGCCGCTGCAAGGCTATCGCGATCCGGGCGGCGGGGAATGGACCAGGCATCGGATCCCCCGCACGCCAAAGTTGTGATGGCTGAGCCAAAAAATACCGGGGTCTGCTGGCCGGCGAGAAGGCTTCATGGCTGAATTCGGGTGAAGCGCCGCGGTATCAGTTCCATTCCCTGCTGCATGAGTGCAGTGCACCACCACTTAGCGTCTTCGAGTGCCCGGGTTATCAGCCCTCCATGATCTCGTCTTCATCATCCAGCCTGTCGGACCCAGGCTGAAAACACGCATGCTATCGCGCTCCAAGTCCGAATACACCTTTAAAGCTGCGGCCCATACCCATTGGGAGGGAAAAGGCAAAGCGGCCATGCCCAGCCCGTTTGT
>CAWKMH010000097.1:0-11398 GCA_963850515.1 uncultured beta proteobacterium | reverse complement strand
CCTACCCCGTTTCTTGCCGAGGAAATGCAGAATACGGATGACATGGTTATTGTCGCCGTATAAATACAGCTCTCGGGAAAAGGAGTATGATCGCGATTCTCATCATGTTCTATCCCAATCTGCTCACGACTGACTTGCGGCGCTCGGAAAAAAATTGTTTTAACCTTGCCCCGCCCTCCTCCGCCAGAACATTGCCCGTCACCTGCACATGATGGTTGAGCCTTAACTTCGCCAGGCAGATCGATGACGCTCCCGCAGACCCCCGGTCTTGCCGTCGCTCACTCCAAAAACCATCGCGCGATACGCGCGTGGAAGATGGCTCCTCGCGCATCGCACAGGGTTCCAGCGTGACATAGAGCGTGCAGCCGAGCAGACGGTAGTTGCGCATATGTTGAGCCGCATCACGCAATGCCATTACTTCCGCATGTGCGGTCGGATCCGATGCCGAGATTGGACGATTATAACCCCGGCCAATAATTATTCCATTCTTCGCCACCACCGCACCCACCGGCACCTCACCCACTTCCCCTGCCTGATCCGCAAGCTCAAGTGCCGAACGCATGAGCTCAATGTCGTTATTGTTCACGTTTGATCACGCTTAGGCTGAATATTGATTTGTATGCTTGGCAGTGTCGAATCACGAACTTTTCAGGAGCTGGATTTATTGACAAAGAGACTGAAGATTTTCATGATGACTTGCTATTGATCATTCCAGGGCCTATAAAAAAATAATGGTCCTGGCCCTGACTTCCTTTGATTCCATAGTCAATTATCCTCTTTTTTGAAAGGAGGGATGATATTTTGACTAATCCTCAGCAACACAGTTTTTTCCTTAAAAGGGGAAAAGGGGTCAGATACAAAAAGGAAAAAAGGGTCAGACACGATTATTATCCACGGCAGGAAGGCGGGCAGCACATGGGGCGTAAAGCTCCAGCATAGGTAATCCTGTCCGTCCCCTTTCCCAGGTGCACAAACACGGGCAGGGCAATAAATTTACGCCCCAGCCAGAGGAATCAACCATGACAAAGAATTATTTTGATACCCCGAACAAATCGCCCAAACTGCCCCCGCTGGAGGACTGGCAGGACACTTGCACTACGCTCCACATGTGGACACAGGTTGTCGGCAAAATCCGATTGGCGCTCTCTCCAGATATCAACCACGGTTGGGGTTCTACCCTCTATATCACGACGCGCGGCCTTACGACCTCACCCATCCCTTACGGAAAGTTTACGTTTGCCATCGACTTCGACTTTATTGCCCACGTACTGCGCATCACCACCTCGGAAGGCGCTGATCGCGCATTTATGCTGGAACCCATGCCGGTCGCGGGCTTCTACCGCAAGACAATGGAAGCACTTGCCGAGTTGGGTATCGAGGTCAAGATTTTCGCCCGGCCGGTTGAGGTGGAAGTAGCAATACCATTCGAGAAAGATACCCAACATGCGAGCTATGATGCCGATGCCGTTTCACGATTTTGGCATGCGCTCGTGCATGCGGATAGCGTTTTCAAGGATTTCCGCGCCCGCTTCATCGGCAAGGTAAGCCCGGTGCATTTATTCTGGGGCGGATTCGATCTGGCTGTGACCCGGTTTTCCGGGCGAACCGCACCGAAGCATCCGGGCGGGGCACCCAATGTCGCTAAGCGGATAATGGAAGAGGCCTACTCTCATGAGGTGTCGAGCGCGGGCTTTTGGCCCGGGACAGGCTTGGGCGAAGCCGCCTTTTACGCCTATGCTTATCCCACCCCTGCCGGTTTCGATAAATATCCCGTTCAGCCAGAAGCTGCGTATTTCCACGACAAGCTTGGGGAATTCATTCTTCCTTATGAAGCTGTGCGAACAGCTGACCACCCGGCACAGGCACTGCTCTCATTTCTTCAGACCACTTACGATGCTGCCGCCACCCTGGCGCACTGGGACCGGTTGGCGCTGGAACGCAACATCCCGTCCACGTGATAGGGAACACGACGGTGGACGCAGCGATGATAAATCTTCTACACCTCAAAGCCAACCAATTGAATTTATCGGTTATTTGATGATTTTATTGGTTATCTGATGAGTGGCGGCACGAGAAATAACGTACCGGGATATTTATGACCGCCACAATTTGGAGCCCTGGAAAAGAAGGGAGTGCAGATATGACAACCAAACCCATACCCGATGGTTACCACTACATTAACGCCATACCTGATGATTAATGGCGCGGCCAAGGCCATTGAATTTTACACGCAAGCATTTAACGCAGCGGAATTATTCAGAATGGACGCGCCTGGCGGGAAAATCGGGCATGCCGAAATTCAAATCGGCGATTCCCGAATTATGCTGGCTGACGATTTCGGCGGGAAAGCACGTTTCGTACTTCGCAATCCGGAGGCTGGTTCGCCGGTGGGCCTTCATTTATATGTCAAGGATGTGGACGCAATGTTTGCCCAGGCCACAAGTGCGGGCGCCAAGGTCATCAAGCCGGTCCAGGATCAGTTTTACGGTGACCGGACAGGCACGCTGGAAGATCCCTTCGGGCATATCTGGTTTCTTGCGACTCATAAGGAAGATCTCTCCCTGGATGAAATCAAGCAGCGTGCCTGATGGGCGGTATGTTCAAGCAAGGCGGCGCCGACACCTAGCTTGAACGGTATGGGCAATAGATACGCGGTCAAGGCATGCCCTTTGCTGCCATCCCGACTTCGCCGTGCGCATCGTGCAAAGCGCCGGGCGACAAGGCCGAGTTGCATATATGCTTTGCGCGCAAATAAGCGAGACAGATTGCGCCGCAGTTAACAGGTGTCGCTTCAAACGTAATGCGCATTGCGACGTCGAATCTCCTGGAACCGGCTCACGTGCAGGTTACGCAAGTCATCCCTTCACATATGCTGTTCGGCTGGTTTTGCGAGAGCATCTTCATTGAACCATCGAACTGCATCGAACTAGCAAGACGCATAGGTGCAACTGCCCTCGCTTACTGGCTACACCTGCGACGTCGCTGCCTCGATCGCGACACCGCGATGCTCCAATATTCATCCTTCTCTATTCTCCAGCACATGAGATTTTCGCAATGCTCTTCATTGCGGCTCACCCCCGCTTGACGCATCGCACGCAATGTTCAAGCCATCGGTATTCCCGATACGCTATAATGCCGGTCTTTTGCTTCGACAATGCCAACGCTGCAAGGACACAACCTGACGTGCGTGCGCGGTGACCGCAGATTATTCAGGGATATCAATTTCTCCCTCGAATCAGGTGGATTGATGCAGGTTCAAGGCCCCAACGGGAGCGGCAAAACCAGTCTTCTACGCATGCTGTGCGGTCTGGCGCTACCTGCTCAAGGGGAAATTCACTGGAATGGCGCTGAAATTCGTTCGCTTGGCGGAGACTATTATGGCGCGATGACTTATCTCGGCCATTTAAGCGGCGTAAAGGACGACTTGACCGCCATCGAGAACCTGCGTATTTCCAGCGCACTGGCAGGTGCGGAAATCGATGAACATAAAGCCCATGAAGCGCTGCAACATATGGGATTAGGGGGACGCGAGTTATTGCCGGCCAAGGTATTGTCGCAAGGGCAGCGGCGCAGGGTAACGCTGGCGCGCCTGATGGTATGCAATACCGTGTTATGGATACTGGACGAGCCTTTGACGGCGCTTGATACTGCCGCAGTGAAGCTGATACAGGGTTTAATGGAGCGGCACCTGGAACACGGCGGTATGATAGTGATGACGACGCATCAGGAGATCGACATAACTGCCTCTGCAACCCAGCGGTTGCAACTCGCCTGACATGTTTTTCTGGATAATCCAGCGCGACCTTCTGCTCGCGATGCGGCGGCGGGCAGATGTTTTGACCACACTGTTTTTTTTCATCATCGTGGTGAGCCTTTTCCCCCTCGGCGTGGGCCCGGAGATGAGCATGCTCCGAACCATGGCGCCGGGCGTCGTCTGGGTTGCCGCACTTCTGGCTTCGATGTTGTCATTGGGGCGGATGTTCTCCAGCGATTACCTGGACGGCACCTTGGAACAGATGCTGCTGTCGCCCCAGTCACTCTCCATGCTGGTGCTGGGCAAGGCGCTGTCCCACTGGCTGGTGACAGGCGTGCCGCTTGTGCTGATGGCGCCGGTGCTGGGCATCCAATATGATTTGTCGGCGGACGCGCTGCAGGTGCTGACGGCTTCATTATTGCTGGGAACGCCGGTTTTAAGTCTGATAGGCGCCATCGGTGCGGCGCTGACTTTGGGATTGAGAGGGGGCGGTGTATTGGTGTCACTGCTGGTGCTGCCGCTATATATTCCGGTATTGATATTTGGCGCGGGCGCAGTGGAATCGAGCGTGGCGGGCTTGGGAGCTGCGGCGCATATGTCGCTGCTGGGCGCTTTTCTGCTGGCATCTCTGGCCCTGGCGCCATGGACCGCGGCCGTGTCGTTGCGGATTTCGATGGAATTCATGGAATGAAAAAACCAATTCTGAATTTAAGGTTTTTAGGTTAAAATTTAGAGCTAAGCACTTGAGGCGCAAAACCTCGAATATGGAGTTCAGTATTTTTTGACATGGCGATTAACTGGTTCAAATATTCCTCTCCGGCGAGTTTCTATTTTCTTGCCGGCAAAATGATCCCGCTTTTTTCCGTTGCCGCGATTGTATTGTTCGCGGTGGGGCTTTATATCGGTTTTTTCGTCGCACCGACCGATTTTCAGCAGGGTGAAGCTTATCGCATCATTTTCATTCACGTCCCTGCCGCCTGGATGTCCATGTTCCTGTATGTGGTAATGGCGATGTGGTCCGGTATCGGCCTTGCATTCAATACGCGCCTGTCTTCCATGGTAGCCACCGCGATCGCCCCGACAGGGGCAATGTTTACTTTTCTCGCCTTATGGACCGGCGCACTGTGGGGCAAACCCATGTGGGGAGCCTGGTGGGTATGGGATGCGCGGCTTACGTCCGAATTGATCCTGCTGTTTCTCTATATCGGCTTCATGTCGTTGCAGGCGGCAATAGATGACCCGCGCCGTGCCGACAAAGCCGGCGCAATGATTGCGCTGGTGGGCGTGGTGAACGTACCGATCATCTATTTCTCCGTAAAATGGTGGAATACCTTGCATCAAGGCGCCTCCGTCAGCGTGACGCAATCGCCGAAAATGGCCACCACCATGCTGACCGGCATGCTGATCATGTCGATCGCGTGCTGGATGTATGCGATCGCAGTGGTACTGATCCGCACGCGGACAATTATTCTGGAACGCGAGCGCCACACGGCGTGGGTAGGTGAGTTACAAGGGGCAGGGGTGGCTTCGTGAACTGGACAAGCGTGTCCGATTTTCTCGATATGGGCGGATATGGATTTTACGTATGGGGATCCTATCTGGTGTCGCTTCTCTGCATTGCCGGAGAAATTGTTCTGGTTTTTAACCGCAAGCGAACTTTGCTCAGACATCTCAGTCTGATTCATCAGTCAACTAAACAAGAGAAGGGAAATGAAACCACGTCATAAAAAACTGGCAATTATCGCTTCAAGCGTGACTGCATTAGGCGTTGCTTCCATACTGGTTTTGAATGCATTCCAGAGCAATCTGGTCTTTTTCTTCAGCCCCACCCAGGTGGCAAACAATGAAGCGCCTGTGGGCAAGAGCTTTCGTATCGGCGGGCTCGTGGAAGAAGGCAGCGTCAAGCGCCAGACTGATGGCGTGACGGTGAATTTCGTGGTAACGGATACCGCAAAGGTTATCCCTGTCGTATATACGGGCATTCTTCCCGATCTGTTCAAGGAAGGCAAAGGCGTGGTAGCCCAGGGAAAACTTGCGCAGGATGGCGTTTTCCGCGCAGACGAGGTGCTTGCGAAGCACGATGAAAATTACATGCCGCCGGAAGCCGCCAGCGCCCTCGATCAGGCGGACAAGGCACGTAAAACCGTGCTGATGCAATAGCACAGATGCAGCTGCAAAGCCAGGCAGAGTCAGGAAAAGTCTTTTCCTGAACGCTAACCCTGGCCTGCAGTTCCTATTTTAATCCATAATCCATCCAGTCCCCTAGACCATGATTCCAGAACTTGGTAATTTCGCTCTGATCCTCGCGTTGCTGCTGGCGCTTATACAAGGTACCCTGCCCATTATCGGCGCAGCCCGTGGCATTCCCTCATGGATTGCGCTGGCCCGGCCGGTGGTTCAGGGACAGTTTGTGTTTGTCGTCATCGCATTCTTCTGCCTTGCCTATTCGTTCGTCAACAGCGATTTCTCGGTTATAAACGTCGCTCAGAACTCCAATTCGAAACTGCCGCTGGAGTATCGTTTTGCCGCAACATGGGGTTCGCATGAAGGCTCCCTGCTGCTGTGGGTATTAATGCTGGCGACCTGGTCGGTCGCGGTCAGCGTGTTCAGCCGCCACCTGCCGAATGACATGGTGGCGCGGGTGCTGGGCGTCATGGGACTGGTGAGCGTAGGTTTTCTGCTATTCATGCTGTTTACCTCCAACCCCTTCGACCGGATGCTGCCGGGCGCCATGGAGGGAAGCGATCTCAACCCCCTGCTGCAGGACCCGGGCATGGTGTTTCATCCGCCCATGCTCTATATGGGTTATGTAGGCTTTTCCGTCGCATTTGCTTTCGCCATTTCCGCGCTGCTCAGCGGGCAAATGGATGCAACCTGGGCGCGCTGGTCGCGCCCCTGGACGACCGTCGCCTGGTTGTTCCTCACTATCGGCATCATGCTGGGAAGCTGGTGGGCCTATTATGAGCTGGGCTGGGGTGGCTGGTGGTTCTGGGACCCGGTGGAAAATGCTTCTTTCATGCCCTGGCTGGTGGGCACGGCGCTGGTTCATTCCCTGGCGGTAACGGAAAAACGCGGCAGCTTCAAGAGCTGGACCGTACTGCTGGCGATATGCGCATTTTCCTTGAGCCTGCTGGGCACCTTCCTGGTCCGTTCGGGCGTGCTGACATCCGTTCACGCTTTCGCAACCGATCCCAAGCGAGGCATTTTCATTCTGGCTTTTCTGGTTATCGTCATCGGAGGCTCACTGCTGCTTTTTGCCTGGCGCGCGCCAAAGATCGGATTGGGCGGCAAGTTTGAGCTGGTGTCGAGAGAATCGCATGCTGCTTGCCAACAATCTGTTGCTGATGGTGGCGGCGGGCAGCATTCTGCTGGGCACGCTTTATCCGCTGATCATGGATGCGCTTGAGCTCGGCAAATTATCGGTTGGCCCGCCCTACTTCGAGGCGGTATTCGTGCCGTTGATGACGCCGGCGATTTTCCTGATAGGGCTCGGTCCCCTTGCACGCTGGAAACAGGCAAGCCTGCCTGAACTGGCGGTACGTTTGCGCTGGGCTTTTGCCGTAAGCCTGGTGACCGCGCTGGTGATGCCGTTCGTCATGGGCGAATGGAAACCTTTCGTAAGCTTCGGTCTGCTGCTGGCTTTCTGGGTCATTGCCAGCATGGTCGTCAGCCTGATGCATCGCCTGCAAAGCAGCGGCAAGGAAGGGCTTGTTTGCGAAGCTTGCCGCGCAATCACGCAGCTATTACGGCATGCATGCCGCCCACCTGGGCATAGCGGTGTTCATTATTGGCGTCACGCTGGTGGGCGGTTATGAAACCGAAAAAGATGTGCGCATGGAAATCGGCGACACCGTCGAAGTAGGAGGCTATACATTCCGTTTCAACGGTGCGAAAAAGGCACCGGGCCCCAATTACATGGCGGATATCGGCAATGTGGATGTGTTGCGTAACGGTGAAAAAGTGCAGCGTGCTCGAACCGGAAAAACGCACTTATAACGCATCCGGAATGGCCATGACCGAAGCAGCGATAGATACCGGCATTCTGCGCGATCTCTATGTTGCCCTGGGCGAGCCGCTGGAAAATGGAGCATGGGTCGTGCGGGTTTATCATAAGCCGTTCGTGGACTGGATCTGGTTCGGATGCATGTTGATGGCGTTTGGCGGCTTCCTGGCTGTAACCGACCGGCGTTATCGGCTGTCCCCGCGCAAGCAGCGTGAACCCGTTGGACAGAAAAGGAAGGTTGCCGGCAAGCCCGGCAAGGCCCCTGCGGCGCCTTTGATCGCCAGGAGCAAAAAGGCATGATGCGTTTCCTGCTGCCGCTGGCGGCATTTATTGTCCTTGTTGTGTTTTCTGCTTATTGGCCTGAATCTCAATCCGCGGCAGGTTCCCTCCCCACTGATCGGAAAACCTGCCCCCGAATTCCAGTTGCAGCAATTGCACGATTCGGATAAAGATGCTGACGTCCAAAGACAATCTTGGCAAGGTATGGCTGCTGAACGTATGGGCCTCGTGGTGCGTTTCCTGCCGCGAGGAACATCCGGTATTGGTTGAGCTGGCCAAGTCCGGAATAGTCCCGGTCTACGGCCTCAACTACAAGGACGAGCGCGACCTTGCTTTGCAGATGGCTGAAGCAATTCGGCGACCCCTACACCGTCAGCATTGCCGAGATCCCGAAGGCAGGACGGGCATAGACTATGGCGTATACGGCGTTCCGGAAACTTATGTCATCGATAAAAATGGAGTCATCCGGTACAAACAGATCGGTCCCGTAACGGTGGAAGCACTGGAGACGAAAATTCTGCCGCTGGTAAAGGAGTTGCAAGGATGAGCCTGAATCTTTTGTTCAGGTCTTGCTGTAACAAGTCCAGATGCAGCGGCATACTAACGATATGCAGGTCTATTAGATCTTTCAGCATGAAAAAATTTGCCTTGTTGCTCGCTCTGATGCTGTACTCCTGCGTGCCACCTTTGTTACTCGTTCTGGGCCAAGGAAGCAGCTCCGGTGGCTGAAGATCCCGAGATCGAGAGGCGCATGATCGCGTTGTCCGAAGATTTACGCTGCCTCGTATGCCAGAACGAATCGATGGCGGCGTTCACGGGCGGATTTTGCCAATGACCTGCGGCGCGAAATCCGCGAACAGATGCAAGCACAATAAAAGCGATAAGGAAATTGTCGATTTTCTGGTGGCACGCTATGGCGATTTCGTGCTCTATCGCCCTCCGGTCAAATCTACCACCCTGTTCTTATGGTTCGGTCCATTTATCCTTCTTCTGGTCGGGGCAGTACTGCTGGTCGTTCTATCTCAAGCGCCGCCGCAAGCAGATTGAAGAACCAGTGCTATCCGAACAACAACGCAAGCAGGCTGAAGCCCTGCTAAAGGAAAGCAAGGGTAATAACGCATGACGTCATTCTGGGTTGTCGCCGGCATATTTATTGTCGGCGCCCTGCTGTTCGTTCTTCCTACGCTATGGAGTAGAAGAGATCGCCAGGCTGGCGTGGCGCGTGATGCGACCAATATCAATATTTATCGGGATCAGTTGGCCGAACTCGATAGCGACTTGCGCAGCGACATTCTGACGTCGTGAGCAATACGAACAAAGCAAGCGGGAATTGCAGCAACGGATGCTGCAGGATATTCCCGAAGACGGCAGATATCGACGGAGCGCAGCGGTAATGGGCGGCAAACACAATGTTGCAACCATAACATTAACGACACTCGCCGCTACCGCTGCTGGCGGTTTCGCTTTATCTCTGGCTGGGCAACACCAAAGCTCTGTTGCCGCAGCCCGCGGTCGGAACAGCCGCCGATGTCAGCCGCGGAAGGAAGGTGGCCATCCAGATTTTTCATCGGTACTGGAAAACCTTATCGCGCGGCTCAAGGATCAGCCGGACGATGTGGAAGGCTGGCTCATGCTGGGGCGGACCTACGCCATGATGCAGCGTTTCAATGAGGCGAAGGATGCTTATGAGAAAGTGCTTGCCCTGGCCCCGGAAAACCCGGAGGTTATTACCGATTATGCCGATATTGTGGCGATGACGAATAATGGCAGCCTGATCGGGAAAACCCCTTGAACTGATCGACAAGGCGCTGCGCCTGGATCCCAAGAATCCCAAAGCGCTGGCGCTGGCAGGTACGGCCGAATTCGAGCAGAAAAAGATTCGAGGAGGCAGCCAGATATTGGGAAAAATTGCTGGCACTCATTCCGCCAGCGGAGTCCGAGCTGGGGCGATCCGTTAGCAACAGTATAGCCGAAGCGAAATCCCTGGCTGCAGGAAAAGGCCCCACGGTGGCAAGAGCGCCGGATCAGCCGCCAGGCGGTCAGACTCCTCCCCCTGCCGGGAACAAGCCGGGATCAGCCGTCGGCGCGCGGTGCGGCGCTACATCGGGAACGCTTTCCGGCAAAGTGACCTTGAGCCCTGCCCTGGCTGGCAAAGCCTCTCCCAATGATAGCCTGTATATTTTTGCTCGCGCCAAAGTGGGTCCAAAGGCGCCGCTGGCGACCCTGCGCCTGCAGGTCAAGGATCTACCGGCGACTTTCTCGCTGAACGACTCCATGGCCAGATCCGGCGTGCAGCTATCCACTTTCCCCGATGAAGTCGTGGTAGGCGCCAGAATCTCGAAATCCGGATCTCCCATGCCACAAAGCGGCGATCTGCAAGGCCTCAGCCAACCAGTCAGGATCGGCGACAAGGGTATCAATGTCGTAATTGATCAGCAGTTGCCCTGAAAATCCTGATGGTGCGACGACGGCGACTTGCGGAGGAGCCATCGCGCTTCCTCCCTGCTGCACAAACCGATTCTTAACGCATGAGGCGTAGGGCGTCAATAAGCGAAGCGCATTGCGCCGTATGAAGTGCAGACAACCACGCGCTACGATGAGCTTCGCTTGTCCCCTACGGCTTACTACGGTTTATCGGCGCAGCTGGTGATTTACCCATAGGGCGGCAGTAAACAACAAAAGCGCCCCGGCTTGGTGCGCCGCAGCCAGCGGCAGAGGGACCACAAGCAATAATGTGGAAATACCCAGGCTTATCTGTATGCCAGCATTACCATTAGCAGGGTGCACGCGAGGCGAGCCGACCTGAAAGTGGTAATCTTCGGGATTTATACCAGAAAATCGGAATAAGGATTGCGAGCACCCATGCAATCATGCGGTGGTCAAATTGCACGGTTGCCATATTATCAAAGAATTTCGGTACCGCGGTTCCAGTATGAATATTTCGGGTGGAATGAAATGGCCGTTCATGAAGGGAAAAGTATTATAGGCAAACCCTGCATGGATACCCGCCACGAAGCCTCCCGATAAAATCATTATGAATATCAGGGTGGTCAGCCGGACTGAGAAACGGCGAAGCGCGCTGCCTGATATTTCCGTGAGACGGGCCAGTCGGGGATAACAGCCCCAGCGCCACCCAGAACATCGCGGCATAAATCGGGAAAGCCAGCCCCAGATGGGCCGTCAGCCGATATTGGCTTACATGAGGATTATCTACCAGTCCGCTTTTTACCATGTACCATCCCATCCCCCCCTGCAGGCCCCCCAGCAAGAAAAATCCCGTCAGCTTGAGGCCCAAAGGCTGGTCAATTGCTTTTTTAGCAATGAAATATAGAAATGGCACAAAAAAAGCCAATCCGATGACG
>CAWKMH010000096.1:0-33880 GCA_963850515.1 uncultured beta proteobacterium | reverse complement strand
CATCCTGAAGAACCGAACGGCTCAGCCTTTTGAACGCGACCTGCGTCGTGCTGTTGAGCAGAATGAAATCTATTCGGTGTACCAGCCGCAGATAGAGCTTGCGACCAGTCGTGTTATCGGCGTGGAAGCGTTTATGCGCTGGCGGCATCCGAGCCGGGGATTAGTTTCTCCCGCTATTTTCATTCCTCTGGCAGAGGACACTGGCTTGATTCTGCCCCTTGGGGAACGTGTACTGCGGGAATCCTGCATGCGGTCACGCCAGTGGGGTGACCGCGGGTTTGATATTGGCGTCTCGGTAAATGTCTCAGCCGTGCAATTCCGCCAGGAGGGTTTCCACCGATGTTGTATTGCGCGTGCTTGCGGGACACCGGTCTTTCGCCAAAACGCCTGGCAGCTCGAGGTAACTGAGAGTGTAGTGATGTCAAGGAGTGGAATCGGTCGTTCAGAAAATGCGCACCCTGGACGCGCATGGAATAAAAGTAGCTATTGACGACTTTGGTACCGGCTATTGCAGCCTATCTTACTTTCCAGGCAGTTTACTGTTGACCGCCTGAAAATAGATCAGTCCTTCATTCATGACCTCCCGGAGGATGCCGATGCCAGGGCTATTGTCGGCGCTATTGTGGCCATGGGGCGCAGCCTCGGCTTGCGCGTGATTGCCGAAGGTGTTGGTCGAGACGGAAGCGCAGGCTGATTTTCTTTCAAAGCATCGAATGCGATGAAAGCCACAGGCTATCTATATGCACGGCCCATGACGATAGATGATTTTGAAACGTGGCTGGCGGCCTGGACGCCGCGTCAATAATTCTACAAATTCGAGCCTTCGCTAAAAAACTGAATGGGGGATATCGGCCGAATGGTCGAACTTTAGCTAATGAGTCGATTGGAATGCGATTTCGTCGGTTGTGGACCTATTAAATTTCGCCCATACCCTGTGCTTATCCTGATGTGCCCCCGGTAGTAGTGCCAAGGGCGTTCTAGCAAAGTTCAGTTATGACCTGACCCCGAAATCAGTACCGGTCTAAAGTAGAAATTTCCGACTCAGTAGGCCTGCCGGGCAAGGCATTTTCCCTTGCCTGGCGGGCGAATTCAGCGGGTGTTGCCCACTGTAATGCAGAGTGGGGCGCGTCTCATTATAGTACTGCCGCCACTCGTCAATCTTGCGCCTGGCGTCTTCTAAAGACAAGAACCAGTGCGCGTTCAGGCACTCCTGCCGCAATCGTCCATTGAAGCTTTCCACCTTGGCGTTGTCGGTCGGCTTGCCCGGACGGCTGAAGTCGAGCTCGATGTCGCGCTCATAGGCCCACTTGTCCATGACCTTGGAAATGAATTCGCTGCCATTGTCGACTTTGATAATGTTGGGCAACCCCCGCCTCGTTGCAATGCGGTTGAGCGTGTTCACGACATCTTCTCCTTTCAGGCTCTGGCCTACCTCGATGGCCAGACTCTCTCTCGTATAGTTATCCACTACAGTCAGTGCTCGCAGCCGCCTGCCATCGAACAGTGCATCGGCAACGAAATCCATGCTCCAGATCTGATTGATTGCCGTAACAAAGTGTTTAGGCTGGCGCAGCCGCGCCGACTTGTTGCGCTTGGGACGCTTGAGCCGTAATGACAGCCCTTCCTCCCGGTAGAGCCGGTAAACACGCTTGTGATTATCCTTAAAGCCTTCCCGCTGTAACAGGACATGTACGCGCCGGTAACCGTAGTGCACGCGGGCGGCGGCAATTTCCTTGATGCGCATGAGCAGCAATGATGAATCACGGGCGCGCGACTTGTAGACGTACACCGTGCGCGACAGCTTGAGCAATGCGCAGGTCTGCCTCAAGCTGGCGCGGTAACGGTTGCGCAATTCATCAATCAGGATGCGCTTGCAGGAAGGCTTCAGAGCTTTTTTGACAACACATCCTGCAGCATGGTCTTGTCCAGGCTCAAGTCCGCGACCAGCCGCTTGAGCTTGGTATTCTCTTCTTCCAGTTGCTTCAGCCGTCTCAGTTCGGACGGCCCCAGCCCACCGTACTTCTTCTTCCAGTTATAAAACGTGGCATCACTGATGCCCATCTTCCTGCAGACCTCTTCAACCGGCGTGCCAAGCTCGGCCTGCTTTAGCGCAAACGCAATCTGCTGCTCGGTAAATTTGCTTCTCTTCACGTCATGCTCCTTTCCATTTAAGGTCAAAATCATGCCGGAAATTCTACTTTTAAATGGTACGGTTTTGTGGGGTAGGGTCGACCCCTGGATGCCGGCGCCGCCTCAAACGCTTCGTGGCGCGCCTGTGCCTGTGAAACGGTGCTGCCGGGGGGCACGCTGTGCGTCAGCCAGACGTTGCCTCCGATTGTCGAGCCGCGTCCGATCGTGATGCTGGCCCAGTATGGTGGCACCGGCGTAGATGACGACATCATCCTCGACGATGGGGTGGCGAAAATTGCCTTTTACCAGCGCGCCGTGTTCATCTACCGGAAAGCGTTCAGCCCCGAGCGTTACCGCCTGGTACAAACGCACGTGCTGGCCAATGATGGCGGTTTTTCGCCAATTAAGATCCCGGTGCCGTGATCTATGAAAAAACTGCGGCCGATCTGTGCGCCGGGATGAATCTCGATACCCAGTGACGGAATGGGCGATCTCCGAGATTATACGCGCTATGAGGGGTCCCCAGGAATGCAGTTCATGGGCGAGCCGGTAATGCGTATGGCGGTAATGCCAGGATAGCATACAAGCACCTCGTCGACACTGCTGCGGCCGGATCTCCCTCGAAAGCCGCGTGAATATCGCTATCCAGCAGGCCGCGAATGTACGGCAACTGTTTCGCAAACGCCTGAACAATGCCAGCCGCCCGTTCCAGGCTCCGCTTCTCCGAGGACTTCCCGTCCGAGGGCAAAGCGCAACTCCCGGCTCACCTGCGTCAGCAACTTTCGCAATGTAACATCCAGCAGATGCCCGACGTAATAGTCGATTCCCTCTCGGTCGAGTTGTGGCAGGCCTAAACGATTGGGAACAGGCGGCGCTAACCCTCCGACAATGGCGGCGAGGGCCTTGCGCGACGGCAGCTTAGACGGCCCTCGCGCCGTTGCCTGTATTCCAGCGCCGCGACCGCAGCGTCCGCAACTCAGCGACAATATCTTCAATACCGCCGTTGTGTTGTGTCTGTGCGTGTGAGTGTGTGTGCGTGTGTGTGTTTTTCTGTGTGTCTGGGTGTGTGTCTGTGTGCGTGTGTGCGTGTGTGTGCGTGTGTGTGTGCGCGGTACATGCGTGCCAACGGATATTCGTTATTTTACTTGAGGGAAAGTTGCCGGGCGCACGCCAGGGAGGGAGCGAGGCAGGTCATAGGGATTGCGCCTCCGGTCGCGCCCTGCGTGAAGGACCGGACCCCGGTCGAACCTGCTCCCTGCATCCGGCGGACTCGCTCAGCGATTTATCGTGCCTGGTATCACTCTGCGTTAAAAAATATTACGTCCACCGCGCATGCGATGCAGCGCGGCTACCAGCGTATCGACATCCGCAAAGGTGTTGTACATCGCCAGTGACGGCCGTACCGTGGTTTCATGGCCAAAACGGCGCAGGATAGGCTGCGCGCAGTGATGACCGGCACGTACCGCAATTCCTTCGCGGTTCAATGCGCTGACCGACTTCTTCGGTGGTGAATCCTTTCAGCGCGAACGACAACACCCCGGCCTTGTCCGGAGCGGTACCGATGAGCCGCAGACCGGGAACGGAACTGAGGCCCCGGGTTGCATAGGCCATCAGTTCATGCTCGTAGCGGTTTATGTTATCGATGCCGATCCGTTCCACATAGTCGATCGCGGCACCGAGTCCCACTGCATCGCCGATGTTTCCCGTGCCGCCTCGAAACGCGCGGGCGCACCATGATATTTCGTCTTCTCGAAGGTGACATTCTGGATCATGTTGCCACCGCCTTGCCAGGGGGGGGAGCTATTGAGGAGATCGCATTTGCCGAACAGGGCGCCGATGCCTGTGGGACCGAACACCTTGTGACCGGAAAAAACAAACCAGTCGCAGTCGAGCTGCTGCATATCCACGCGCATGTGCGAGACGGATTGCGCGCCGTCCACCAGCACGCGAGCGCCGACACGGTGCGCCATCTCAATCATCTGGCGGGCCGGCGTTATGGTACCCAGCGCATTGGAGACTTGCGAGAACGATACCAGCTTGGTACGCGAGCCAAGCAGTTTCTGATACTCGTCCAGCAATATCTGGCCATCGTCGTCCACCGGCGCTACGCGCAGCTTCGCACCCTTTTCATTGCATAGCGGCTGCCAGGGCACGATGTTGGCGTGGTGTTCCAGCCAGGTGATGACGACTTCGTCCCCTTCGTTGACATTTTGCCGGCCCCAGCTCTGTGCGACAAGATTGATCGCCTCGGTCGTGCCCCTGAGAAAAATGATCTCGTCGGTGGATGGGGCATTGAGGAAGCGGCGCACTTTCTCCCGCGATTCCTCATAAGCGTCGGTGGCGCGCGCCGCCAGTTCATGCGCTGCACGATGGATGTTGGAGTTTTCGTGCTGGTAGAAGTACGTAAGGCGATCGATCACGGACTGCGGTTTCTGCGTGGTGGCGGCATTGTCCAGCCAGATCAGCGGACGGCCGTTTACCAATTCCTTCAGGATCGGAAAGTCGCGCCGCACGGCATGGGCGTCAAATGGGGGGTGCGCCCCCAATGCATGCATTCCCTGGTATCGTCGGATGTCCGTGCCCCGCTACCAAACGGGGTCGCCCATCAAGGAAATAAAACGACGGTTCACCGACGCCGGCAACGCCGGCTCCAGGAACGGGCAGAGCGCCCGTGCCAGCCGACCCGCCGATATTGATACCAGGAATTTCGTACGACGGAAGGAGGAAGGCAGCCCGGAAACCGATTGAACATGCCGGGGTCGCAAACGGAATATCGGCGCCAAATGCGGGCGTGGCAATTGGGGCAGGTTCATGCCTGTGCAGCGGTGCCACATACGGAAAAGCGTAATGTGACCCCGCCCTGGCGCGCCGAATGGCGCGGAACCCGGACTGGCCCGGCCGCAGCCGATGGCGGCACGTCGTATGGCCCCTGCGGGAGCAACGGGGGACGCGCACGCGTTCGCGAGAAGGGCGTGGCGGAAGCGGAAGGGGGTACATGGTATGGCCCCTCGGGAGCAATCCCGGACGTTGCGTGCGTTCGCGGAACCGGGGCTGCGGCAGCGGATGGCGGAACGCCGTAGGGTCCCCTCGGCGCAACCGGAGATGGTACGGGCGTTTGAGAGAATGCCGTAGCGGAAGCGGAAGGAGGTACATGGTATGGCCCCTCGGGAGCAATCCCGGACGTCGCATGCGTTCTCGGGACAGGCGCCGCGGCAGCCGATGGCGGCGCGCCGTATGGTCCCCTCGGCGCAACCGGGGACGGTACGGGCGTTCGCGAGAACGGGGTAACGGAAGCGGAAGGCGGCACGTTGTACGGAGCCTCGGTCGTGACTGGGGGAGCATTGCGCCACGGATAGGCGGAGACAGCATCCGGCCCGGGAACCTCTTCTGGTATCCCCGAGGACGATTATCCACGGCGAAAGACGATGGCACAGGCGCCGCCGCAGCAGAGTCGGGAACGTTGTATGCCGTGCCGGAGGAGCGCGCGGACTCACTTATACCGGAGGGTGGCACGCTGGGGCTCGACGGTTTCCCGGCAACGCGTGGTCCGGAGGGGGTGGAGTTTCCCGGAGGAGTCGAATAGAATTCGTTGGCAAGGCGCGTAGCTCCCCGACGTCCGGAAGATTGCCTGGCGCTTCGTCCCATGCGCCCACCAATGGATTACTTGGCGTATTCATGCTTGTAGTCATGATATTTACCCACCTCGACATTTTCGATCATTCCGACGGCATCCTCAGTAGTACTGCCAGCGAGCAATAGAGCGAAATCAGATAGGACGGAAATAGCCTTATGGTTGATGCCCATGAAGCGTACCGACAGCCCCATGCCCTGTTCTCCGCCAATCCCGGCTGATACAGCCCGACCACGCCTTGGCGGCTTTCCCCCGTGCGTAGCAGGAGGATGGCAGTCTTTCCTTCCACGACATCAATCTTGTCGGTAGGAATGATCGGAAATCCGCGCCAAGTAAGGAATTGGGAGCCGAAAAGCGAAATGGTCGGCGGCGGAACGCCACGCGAGTGCATTCGCGCCCGAACGCGGCGATGGCCGCAGGGTCGCCAGGAAGAAAGCCGGTTCTTTCCATACCCGGGCAATCAGTTCATCCATGTCGTCCGGCGTAGGCGCGCCGATACGAGCCTTTATCTTCATGTTGTTATCGACGTTTCTGAGCAGGCCATACTCCTCGTTGTTAAGAAGCTCCCGCTCTTGACGCTCCTTGACGATTTCAATGGCCGAACGAACCTGTTCGTGAATCTGGTTGTGAGGGCTGCTGTACAGGTCGAAACGCGGGTGTGAATGTCAACCACGGTGTTGACTGCGCTTAGATAGTACTCCCGCCCCCACTCCTCGTAATCCACGTAAGTCGTATCGAATTCCCGTTCTTCCTCTTTCTGGGAACAGTCCACCGTGATGTTGTTGGGGTCTTTTACCTTGTTAACGCGGTAGATGCCGGCCTCGACCGGTACCCAGCTCAGCATATGGGTAAACCAGCGCGGCGTGATGAGCCTCAACTGCGGAACGGTTTTTGTTGCGTTTGCCGGCGTTCGTGCGGCCACATCTCCTAATGCACTGTGTCCTTGATCGAAATTCCGCCATTTTCCTTCTCCTCGACTGAATCGATTACAGAATGGATTACTGAATGAGTTAATGAATGGGTTAAAGGTTGATCCTGGTCATCAAATAGGTACAGCTATTAGTTATAGTAGAAAGTTATTTGCATATATACATTTGTATAGATTAATTTGTCATAAGACGAAACCGCGTATATGAATTCCTCATAAGAAATAAGGCCTTTTTTCCGATTAAACCCTGGAATTGGTCTGTCCTTTAACCCTGAGGATGGAATGTAAAATCCTGACAACCAGGGTTTTGCTCCTTTAACTGGAGTTAAAAAAGGCGCCAGACTAGCCAGCGCCGGCATTGGAATAAAAGAAGTGAGATTGCGCCAGTAAAGGTATCAGTCATTCGGGGTGGCGCGAACTAAGGAGACTTCACTTGCTTATCTCAATTATTGATAAGGTGGGTAATGGTGACGACTCGGGGAAAGTTCTTATCAGGAACGCCGCTCTCCCTCAACCGGGTTTGATCTAAACTTGGACTTTATCGTGGGCTTTGCGCTGTGCTCCGACATGCAAAACCGACCGGATCAGGGTGGGTTGGAATAAGCTACTTGGTAAACAGGTTCAGATAAAAATGCTGCGTTCACAAAATAGCAAAATGCTTTTTACTAGAAAGTACGTCGCAACATCTGCTTTACGCTTGCATCAAAAACATTTTCTTTGGAGATTCTGCATGAGCAAGCTTGTTCCCTATATTCGGAACTCGGACGGGACAATTGAGCGCGTCGGAAACGCTATGTACAACACTGAGAGTAAATTAACAGCACCTTATCTGCATGAAGAACCATTGGTCGGTTTTCCGGAGTCCAAGGTCTATTGGGCAAAGAAGCGTGGCCCCAGCCTTGGTGTAGCTCCTTATTACGGCCATCTTAAAACATTATCCTAAACGACCACTACTGGGGCACGGCTTTGCGCTGATTTACCGTCTGCAGCGAACCGGATGCCGCTACGCTGTTAGCGGCATCTAGATGATGGTTTACTTGAGTTCTTCGATTACAAGCCGGTGGTACGGTGTGCAAACTCAAACGGCACACGGCGGATAACGTTCATGGCGCGATCTGAAGTGACTTTATCCGGCGCATAGATCACAAGAAAGGAACTTCCCTCTTTTGCTGCTTCCAGATGTTTTTCGATGACTTTATCGACGCCGCCCAAATGAGGCAGAAAGTTCCCCTGGTCGAGATTTTTGTTTGCAGCTTCCGTTACTTCCCTGCAGGAGAAAAATGTGCAGTTGTCGGGCTCATACCCTCCGCGTCATTAGGTCCTGCTGTACCCGTAGAGCGTCTTCCCTGCTTTGAAATCCGACAACCAGATAGCCGACAGGATAAAACAGACTGAAACTTGTAGGATATTTCGGTTTCTCACTTGTTCTATTTTCACTTGCCATAACACCTCCTCATTGATTGAACTTCTGTTTATCAAGGTTGATACCACTATTGCGATCGTTTCAATCGCCCAGGATGAACCTGTTCTGAATCTATGCTTTAAGTCGCCCGCTGTTTTGCGAGCTTTTCGGATTCGGCTTGAATTTCCACAACCGTTGCTCGATTTTGGTTTTAGTTTCCAGACTTGCCGTCGCAGCCTGCTTCTGGAGGGCCTTGATCTTCGTGTCTGCTTGCTGTTTTAGCGTTTCCACCTTGGCCTTTTCACGTTCCAGGGCGGCTTTCAATTTGGCCTCGGCAATCTTGATCTTGATTTCCAGCCGGGCCTTATGCTCGTCCTCGGCTTGTGCGTACTCCGCCTTGAGCTGGGAAAGCTCGGCATTGCGAGCCTGGATTTCATTCTCAATCAGATCACGTTCAACATCCAGGCGCCACTGGCGAACTACGATTCCGCCTAGTGCTTCCATCCTCAGGTCAAGCCCTAAGGTCCAAAACTCGTCAACCTCGGCGACCAGAGCGCTCTTTCCGGGCGTTAAATTCCGTGATACCTCATCAACAAACTCCATGCCCACCCCGTAATTGAAGGCGTCGACCGAGTAACCCAAAAAAGCACCTGCAGCCGCGCCTGCGGCAAGCCCCACTGGCCCTCCCAACAGACCCATCAAGCTACCTACGACTGTACCTACTGCCGTCCCAAGAGGCGCTTCGTCCGCTTCATCCTTCATTGAGACCTTGCCGTCTGTTCGCTTGGTGATGATGGCCATCCCATGGATCGTAAGCTTTCCTTCATCCTGAAGTTCCTTGAGCGCTTTCCTGCCCTCGTCTGCCTGTGTCTCCGTCGGAAAGATAACGACAATAAAATTACTCATGAATGTCTCCTGTCTGCATCATGGGCCAGCGGACTCAGTTAAAAAACCCTGACTATGCAAGTTGCTCCCAGTCAATGTTGTCTTCACTGTGCGCGAGATACTGCTTTCGTTGCAGCCAGATTTTTTCTGGTTCAAGGCCGTTTATAGTGTCATCGGAGTCCTCACGTCCGTTCGATGCCGCACGCAAAAGTGTTCTTCTCCGGTGTAGGCGCATACCTTGGAGGATGACAAGCAAGGCTCGCTTGGAAAAAAGGTGCGGGTCGTGGTCTAGTGGCGTCATTCACAGCAACGCTTAAATGGCACATAGGCCCCCAAACTAACGGAAAACAATTGCCGCGCTTCAACTTGAGGCTAGCCGGATAAAAAGGTAGTGGCAAGAGTAGTGAAGCTTAGCCCTCCGCTATGCGCTTCTTTGTACTTGTGCACTTCTTTATGTGTCCTTCCGCACAGCCGCCCACGATTCACGTTTGTATCCTCGCTAACAACCTAGAGTATTCATAGAGATTTCATATCAATGGCGAACCAAACCCAAGCACGAATGACTCGATGACTACTGAACTGGGGTGGCATCATGAACGAATTGCTTTCAAAGACTTGGCACTCGTTGGCTTGGAATCACGCTGTTGGGGCTGCTTGTCATTTTTGCCGCCTATGCGTTAATTGGTAGCACCGTTTCCGCGCCGCCGCCTTTCAAAGCAGAAAAGTCAACAGCAACTGGTGGCTCATGCTCGCCTGGCGGGCAAAAAATGGGGGGCACCATGAGATTCTGAGCCTCATGAGCTGCCCCATGAAAACTCCTGCTGAGGTTTAAGGCAGGGGTTGCCTGGCACCGGTCCTGCCAACGGCAAGGCCGGATGCTAATAAGTTGGCGCACCAAAAACCGGTGCGTTTGATCACATTACGAGAATAAAAAGGAGGAAAAGATATGAATTTCACTAAAATGATTGTAGTCTCAATTTGCAGCTTGTCCCTTGCCACCACGGCCATCGCTGCGGATCCCAAGGCAGACAAGGACCTGGGACCTACCGCGGAGGAGACTGAGCTCATTGGTCTGGGATGGCAAGTCTCGAAACTCAAGGGCGAGAATGTCTATAACGAGACCAAGGAAAAGATCGGGGATATCGATGATTTTATCGTGACCAAAGATGGGCATCTGGTTTTTACCATCGTGAACCTTGGCGGCTTTCTTGGCTATGGTGATTACAAGGTAGCCGTCCCTGCGCACAGGTTCTCACAGATTGTCCCGAAAGCGATTCTTCCAGGCGCAACAAAGGAAAAATTGAGGCAACTGCCCAGATTCGATTATCGGATCCTGGTGGGAATAGAAAAGGAGCCAGAAAAACGTTAGGCAGAAAACCAGCGGGAACACTTACCGGTGTTCCCGCCTCTGGAAACGGTGAACTGTGAGGGCCTGCCGCATCGTGGCGCCTCACTCGGCAAATGAGGAGCTGGCTGCCGATAGATCATATTGCCGACCCCAGCCAGCGCGATCAGAACTGCACAAACTTGCCTTGCTTTTTTGTCGCACAGGTAGTGCCGGTGCGATTCTCTTATCGTGTTTTTTTCAACTTCGAAGAATCATAAGCAGATCGTCGCCGTAGCTCTCCAGTTTCCTTGCGCCGATACCCGGCACTTCGCGCAGTTCATTTTCTGTCTTAGGATGCAGGCGCACCAATTCTGCCAGTGTTGCATCGTGAAACACGACATAAGCGGGAACGCCGTGCGTCTTTGCAGCTTCGGTGCGCCATGCGCGCAAGCGCGCCCATAGTGCACGAGCCGCGGGGTCAAGCGTGGCGAATCTATCTTCACGCGCCGCCTTAGTCTTGGCCGTAGCCTTTTTTCGCTCTGGCTGCAGGCGCAGACGAACTGTTTGATTTCCGTTCAGCACTGCGCGGCTGGCTGCGGCAAGACGCAGCGAACCATGACCTTCACTGTCTGCGGTGAGCAAGCCGAGCGCCGCCAGTTGGCGGAATACTGCTCGCCATGCTTTTTCATCCAATTCCTTGCCAATACCGAAGGTGCTGACCTTGTCGTGAGCCCATTGCCTCACGCGCGCGGTATCGTTGCCGCGCAGCACGTCAATCAGATGCCCGGCACCAAAGCGCTGACCGGTGCGAAATGCACACGACAGCGCCTTTTGTGCGGCCACCGTGCCGTCCCACACTTGTGGCGGATCGAGGCAGACATCGCAATTGCCGCAAGCGGCACTGGCTGGGGCTTCGCCAAAATACTCGAGCAGGCGCACACGGCGGCAGGTGGTGGCCTCGCACAGCGCCAGCAGCGCATCGAGCTTGGCTGAGGCTATCCGTTTAAATTGCGCTTCCGCTGGAGAATCCTCTATCATCCGCCGCTGCTGTACCACATCGCCCAAGCCATAAGCCATCCATGCGCTGGCGGCTTGACCGTCGCGCCCGGCACGGCCGGTTTCCTGATAATAGGCTTCCACGCTTTTAGGCAGATCGAGATGAGCCACGAAGCGCACGTCCGGCTTGTCTATGCCCATCCCAAATGCGATAGTGGCGACCATTACGATGCCCTCTTCGCGCAGAAATTCTTCCTGGTTGCGGCTGCGGTCCAGTGCACTCATGCCGGCATGGTACGGAAGGGCGCGTATACCCTTTTCGACCAGCCATGCCGCTGTTTCCTCGACTTTCCTGCGCGACAGGCAATAAACGATACCGGCGTCGCCATCATGTTCAGCACGGATAAAAGCGATTAACTGTGCCTTGCCGTTTATTTTATCGACGATCTGATAACGAATGTTGGGGCGGTCAAAACTCGAAATAAAAATTTCGCGCGCCATCGAGGCCAAGACGCTCAATGATTTCCTCGCGCGTCACGCTGTCCGCGGTGGCCGTCAGGGCAATGCGCGGCACGTTGGGAAATTGCTCATGCAGGATCGAAAGCTGGATGTATTCCGGACGGAAATCATGCCCCCATTGAGACACGCAGTGCGCCTCATCGATGGCGAACAGGGAAAGCGGCGTGCGCGCCAGAAGATCGAGAAAGCGCGGTGTCAATAACCTCTCCGGTGCCACATACACCAGATCGTATGTGCCGGCGAGCATGCCGCGCTCGACCATGGCCGCTTCCGTCTGTGGCAGGGAAGAATTGAGAAACGCCGCGCGCACCCCGACTTCATGCAGCGCCGCTACCTGGTTCTGCATAAGCGCAATCAGCGGCGAAACTACTACCGCGACGCCGTCGCGCAATAACGCCGGAATCTGATAGCACAACGATTTTCCGCCTCCGGTCGGCATCAATACGAGGCAATCCCCACCTCCGGCAATATGCGCGATCACCTCGGCTTGTCGACCACGAAAAACGGGATAGCCGAAGATATCTTTCAGAAGGGCGAGAGCGCTGGGCGCCATGCTTAAGGAAGTTTCAAAATCAGGGAAGTTTCAACTCAAGGGAGTTTCAAAACGAGGAGCTTCAAGGGAGCTTCAAGAATTGCCACTTCCGACGACGATTTGTGGAAAATGCGGGTTGATACAACTCGGGCGTGACTACGCAAATCCTGCATCTTAACCGATCAATTTCCATGCCAGGCTTTCCCCCGCCCGCAGCGGGATCAATGTTTCGTTTCCAAAACCCAGTTGCGACGGCACGGTCCAGCTTTCCTTCTTCAGCGTAATGCTGTCCTTGTTGCGCGGCAGTTTGTAGAAATCCGCGCCATGGAAGCTGGCGAAGGCTTCCAGCTTGTCCAAAGCACCGCTTGTTCGAAGGCTTCTGCATAGAGTTCAATCGCCGCATGAGCGGTGTAGACGCCTGCACAGCCGCAGGTGCTTTCCTTTGCAGACCGGGGATGAGGTGCGCTATCGGTGCCCAGAAAAAATTTTGGGTTTCCGCTGATGGCGGCTTCGACCAGTTTCTGGCGATGGGTTTCGCGTTTTAGTACCGGGAGACAATAGTGGTGCGGCCGGATGCCGCCCTGGAACATGGCATTGCGGTTAAGCAGCATGTGATGGGCGGTAATTGTGGCTGCAATATGGCCCCTGCGCCTGTAACGAACTCCACCGCCTCCTGGGTGGTGATGTGTTCGAACACGATCCGCAATTGCGGGAACCGTTGCGTAAGGGGCATTAATACCCTGTCCAGAAAAGATTTTTCCCTGTCGAACACATCCACTGCTGGATCAGTCACCTCTCCATGCACGAGCAGCGGCATACCCATCTCTTCCATTGCCGCGAGCGTCCGGTAACATCTGGCAATGTCAGTAACGCCAGCAGCGGAGTTTGTCGTGGCGCCGGCAGGATAATATTTCACGCCATGTATTGTACCGTTTCTCCTGCCTTCGAAAATTTCGGAAGGTGCGGTGTTGTCGGTAAGGTAGAGTGTCATCAGTGGTTCAAAGCGCATATCCGGCGGCAGGGCGGCAAGGATATGCTCGCGGTATGTCAATGCCATTTCGGCTGTGATTATCGGTGGCTTGAGGTTGGGCATGACGATGGCACGGGCGAAGCGCCGTGCCGTATCCGGCAGAACCGCCCGCATTTGCTCGCCGTCACGCAAATGAAGGTGACAGTCGTCCGGGCGAGTAAGTGTCAGGGTTTTCAAGATAACGTGTGCTAATTATTTTTCTAATCTATCGGACGAGAATCTGCAGTGGATTTCATGATTTCGGCGCCGCCCCGGATCCCAACCCAAACCAATGATAAATGGCATGCCGTGGACGACCTTGGATACCGCTCGTGTAAGTTATACTGCTAGCGCGCTGGATCAGTAGCGGGATTTCCTGGCACGACCGAACCGAGGTCTTGAATTCAAACTCGTCTTTTATCGCGCGATTCTTCAAGTCCGACAGGCTGCTAGCCCGTGATGCGGCCCATCAGTGTTTCGCTGGAGTGTACCGCTTTTTCTTGGCAATTAGCCGCGTAGCGGCATCGACCTGTCCCCATGTGTTCCAAAGCAACACGCCGCGCACGAGTCCATCGCGTAAATAATAAATTACGCCTTTACGGAAAGGCTCTTCCCAATCTTCGACGATATCCATACGGGAATCCAGTTCTCCCACTGCTTCATAACCCAAGTCAAACAGGTCGGAATAAAAGAAAGGCTGATGACGGTAGGTATCCGATTGCCCTGCCATATTCCGTCCCGCCATTTCACCCATCACATTGGCATTATCCTCATGCTCCACGCGCATACGCTTATCCAATAGCGCGCTATGGAAGTTCGCTACGTCCCCTGCCGCGTAAATGTCCGGATTGCTCGTGCGCAATTGATCGTCCACGACAATGCCGTTATCCACCGCCAGTCCGGCCTGCGTGGCCAAGTCGGTGTTGGGTGATATCCCCAGTCCGGCAACGACGCCATCGGCGGAGATATCTGTGCCGTTTTCCGTGGTTACAATTGTTTTGGCGCCTTCAGTCCTCACTGATTTAACCGTTTCAGACGCAAGTACGGTGACGCCTTTTTCGCGGTAGTATGAATTCAGGAATTCAGCGAGAGGCTGCGCATAAACACGCGCGCCAATACCGCTTTCCGGGAAAATCATCGTCACCCGCTTGTTGTTCATCGCAAGCGCGGCGGCAATTTCGGAACCGATGAAGCCGCCTCCGATAACGACGAAATCTGAACCGTGCTGACTCAACTCCCGCAGCTTAAGGTAGTCATCTGCGGTTCTGTAGTAGATTATGCTCTCGCCAAAACCGGGAAAACGCCGCACCGAGCCGCCAGTGGCGAGCAAAAGCTTTTCATATGTATAGACGTTTCCGGCATCATCCGTTGCGGTTTTTTTTGATGGGTCGACGGCCACCACTTTTTTTGCCAGATGCATCGCAACGTTCAGCCCGTGCGCATTTCGCCAGATGGATTCGTAAGCCGAGCCCTTCCAGAGAGACTTTGTCAGGGGTGGACGATCATAAGGCAGATGCCGCTCCTCGCAAATCATGGCAATGGCCCCGTCTTGATCGATCTTGCGAATGCCGTGAACAGCAGAATCGGCGGTCATTCCACCGCCGACGATAAGGTATTTATGATGTTTCATAATCTTCCCCATTTATATACGCGCGCAAGCGCACATTGAGAATTGACCGGATTACGATATTTCAAAAAGCTTTTCGTACTGTTCAGGAAAAAGATCGCTGCCGCATATTGGGGAACTCAGTATGGATCGCCTTATCTAATTGTAGATTAGTCTGAATTCTTTAGTGAATTCCTTTTTTTGGAAGCATGATAGCACGCCGGATTTATCCGGAACTGGATCGGACAACCGTCAAGGCGCGGGACGATTCATCCTTCTTCAACAAGCTTTTGCCAGTATATAATGCGTTCCTCTACAAATTCAAAGTTAAGGTTGGGCATGTCCCGTTATTACGACAATGAATGACACGAAAACTGACTCTGAAACGACTGTAACTGAAATCTGCGTGCTGTGCGCGCGCGAGGTGCTGGAGTCTCAGCTTCCGAAAATTAAAGACAAAGGATATGATTTCGCGCCACAGTTCAGGCAACTGACGATTCAGCTCTATCTGGTAGGTGTCATGTGGCGCCAGGGTGAGAGTCTCGGTTTACCAGCCAATGCTCGCGACCATGCCTTTGCGGCGCTTGAGTCGATGCTCATCAGCGACGGCATGAAAAAAAAGGATGCTCAAAAACGAGTCGCATTTCTGAGCAAAATGTCAAGAGTGGAGGGCGGCGACGACTCGCTTGCCGTAAGCATGGGCTACCAGGCTATGCCCAACGATGACAGCATCCTGGCGGTTTTTGATGAATATCGAAATGAAACGCGCGTTTCCGGCTCATTGTGGCGACTGTATGAGCGTGGTAAAAAGATCATGGTTATCGGCGGCGCGGTGGCTGCTTTCCTGACGGTTTGGGTTGTTACTATTTTTCTTCCAAAAACCGAGGGAATTGACGTGCTGGCGGCTGGGCTCGTGGCTGCTGCGCTGGTTGTCCTTCCAACTTTTCTGGTGGGGCTGCTGATTTATCGAATGAAGATCAGAAAAGCAGACTCGCCAGGCGCGCGTCAATCTTGATCGTGGAGAACATCGGCACCATTGATGGTGCCGATTTGCACGTGGTCGCCTAATAGGATGGCTGAATATAGCTTCTCCGTCATTCGCCTATCGGGGATCCACTTCCATTTTCACTACGGATCGGCCTGGCGCTCACACGAGCTTGTTCCCCGGTTCCTTGGCGTATAATTGACTACCCATTATCCGCTTAAGGCGATCCAAAGAAACGATGAATGCCAAAATCATGGATGGGAATGCGCTTGCCCGCGAACTGCGAGCGGACTGGAAGATCCGCGCCGCGGGCTTGACGGAAAAAGGTATGCAACCTGGGCTGGCGGTGGTTATTGCCGGTGACAATCCAGCTTCACGCATCTATGTGCGGAACAAGGCTAAAGCGTGTAGCGACACGGGGATTTATTCCGAAATACATGAGTTTTCCGAAAACGCGAGCCAGGATGAGGTAATGGAGCGTATTCAGGAACTGAACCGGAATTCCAGAATTCACGGTATTCTCGTGCAGCTGCCGTTACCGCGACGCTTCGAAAGCGATAAAGTAATTGCATCCGTTGCGGTGGAAAAAGACGTGGATGGATTCCATCTTTACAATGTAGGATCGCTGGTTACCGGTAATGCGATTTACCCGCCTTGCACACCTCATGGGGTGATCAAAATACTGGAAAAATACAGCGTTCCAATTGAAGGGCAGCACGCGGTGGTGGTGGGCCGCAGCAACATCGTCGGCAAACCCATGGCCCTGATGCTCTTGCAAAGAGGCGCGACGGTTACCATCTGTACCTCAAAGACGCGTGATCTGGCCGAACATACGCGTCGCGCCGATATCCTGGTAGTGGCGACCGGAAAACCGCATATGATTACCGCCAGCATGGTGAAGGACGGCGCAGCGGTGATAGATGTTGGCATCAATCGCATGCCGGACGGTAAACTGGCGGGTGACGTGGAGTTCGAGTCGGTCAAAGAGAAGGCAGGTTACATCACGCCTGTGCCGGGCGGCGTGGGCCCGGTGACTATTGCGATGTTGCTGTATAACACTATCGAGGCTGCTGAGCGCGCATACGCACGGGCTTAATCGCGACGCAGACCAATCACATCGGTAATCCCAACAATTTCGAGACGAAAATGGAACCCATTCCCGACATAGATCCATCTGAAACACAGGAGTGGCTGGACGCGCTGGAATCCGTGCTGGAGCACGAGGGAACCGAGCGCGCGCATTACCTGCTGGAAAGGCTGGTAGAAAAAGCCCGGCGTTCAGGCGCATACCTTCCTTACAGCGCCACCACGGCCTATATCAATACCATTCCACCGGGCAAGGAGGATCGCTCTCCCGGTAATCATGCGCTGGAACATCGCATTCGCTCTTATGTCCGTTGGAACTCCATGGCAATGGTATTGCACGCCAACAAGAACTCCAATGTCGGCGGCCATATTGCCAGCTTTGCGTCCGCGGCGACGCTCTATGATGTCGGCTACAATCACTTCTGGCATGCCAGATCGGAAAACCACGGCGGAGACCTGATATTCGCGCAGGGCCATTCGTCACCCGGTCTTTATGCCTATGCTTTCATGCTGGGGGAGTTGACGGAGGACCAGCTCAATAATTTCAGGCGCGAGGTGGACGGCAAGGGACTGTCCTCTTATCCGCATCCCTGGCTAATGCCGGACTTTTGGCAGTTTCCCACGGTATCGATGGGGCTCGGGCCCCTGATGTCGATTTATCAGGCCCGTTTCATGAAGTATCTGGATAGTCGCGGGCTGGTCAAGACCAACGGCCGCAAAGTCTGGGCTTTCATGGGTGACGGCGAAATGGATGAGCCAGAATCGCTGGGCGGCATTTCTCTGGCCACGCGCGAGAATCTGGACAATTTGATTTTTGTGATTAACTGCAACCTTCAGCGCCTGGATGGGCCGGTGCGTGGAAATGGCAAGATCATCCAGGAACTCGAAGCTGCCTTTCGCGGTGCCGGCTGGAATGTCATCAAGGTGATATGGGGCTCATACTGGGATCCATTGTTTGCCAAGGATACCAAAGGCTTGCTGCAGCAACGCATGATGGAATGTGTAGACGGCGAATATCAGACTTTCAAGTCGAGAGACGGTGCCTATGTCCGTGAACATTTTTTCGGCAAATATCCGGAGTTACTGGAAATGGTCGCCAACATGTCGGACGATGACATCTGGCGCTTGAACCGTGGTGGCCATGATCCGCATAAAGTCTATGCGGCTTATGCAGCCGCGATACGGCATACGGGACAGCCCACCGTGATCCTTGCCAAAACCATCAAGGGATACGGAATGGGTGAAGCGGGCGAGGCGCAGAACATCACCCATCAGCAAAAAAAGATGGGTACCACTTCGCTGAAAGCGTTTCGCGACCGCTTCGGTATTCCAATTGCAGACGACAAGATAGACGATATACCGTATCTGACATTTGACAAGGCTTCGCCCGAGTATATGTACATGCATCAGCGGCGTGAGGCGCTGGGCGGTTTCATCCACCGGCGCCAGCGAAAGGCGGAAGCGCTGCGGATTCCACCACTATCCGCATTCGATACCCTGCTCAAGGCGGGCGGCGAGGGACGGGAATCTTCCACCACCATGGCTTTCGTACGCATACTCAACATTCTGGTAAAGGACAAGAGCATCGGTAAGCGGGTGGTGCCCATCGTTGCGGATGAGTCGCGAACTTTCGGTATGGAGGGGATGTTTCGACAGTTGGCCATCTGGTCGTCGACGGGGCAACTCTACAAACCAGAGGATGCCGATCAACTGATGTATTACAAGGAAGACAAGAACGGTCAGATTCTGCAAGAAGGCATCAACGAGGCCGGGGCGATGTGCTCATGGATGGCGGCGGCAACGGCTTACAGCAATCACGGCGTGCAGATGGTTCCGTTCTATATTTTCTATTCCATGTTCGGTTTCCAGCGTGTGGGAGATCTTGCCTGGGCGGCTGGAGATATGCGTTGCCGTGGCTTTCTACTGGGGGGCACCGCTGGACGCACAACGCTTAACGGAGAGGGACTGCAGCATGAGGATGGCCACAGTCATCTGGCCGCATCCACTATTCCAAATTGCATATCCTATGATCCGACGTTTGCGTATGAGATCGCCGTCATTATCCAGGATGGCCTGCGGCGCATGTATGAAGAGCAGGAGGATGTCTATTACTATATAACGATAATGAACGAAAACTATTCGCATCCGGGGATGCCTGCCAACGCGGAACAAGGGATACTGAAAGGAATGTACCTGTTTCGGGAAGGTAATACGACAGGGGAGAATTCCGGTCTCCGGGTACAATTGCTTGGTTCCGGGACGATACTGCGCGAAGTGATAGCGGCGGCGGAAATACTGGAAAAGGAATATGGCGTCGCTGCCGACATCTGGAGCGCCACGAGCTTTACCGAATTGAGACGTGAAGCACTGGATGTTACCCGATGGAACATGCTGCATCCCGCCGAAGCGCCAAGATCGTCCTACGTCGGCACGTGCCTCAAGGATCGGAAGGGACCAGTGATAGCCGCCACGGACTACATGAAAATTTTCGCCGATCAGATCCGGGAATTCGTGCCGGGGCGGTATAAGGTTTTGGGTACAGATGGGTTTGGCCGCTCTGATACACGTGAACAACTACGGCGGTTTTTTGAAGTGGACCGTAATTACATTACGGTAGCGGCGCTCAAGTCGCTGGCTGAGGAAGGTCAGATCACGGCAGATAAAGTGGCGCAAGCGATAAGCAAGCTTGGCATTGACCCGGACAAGCCTAATCCGGTAACAGTGTGAAAGACCGGAAAATGACAAGCGCAAAATGCGCGAGTTGATTTGCATTCGAAGCGCAGGCATGAACCGATTCGCGCATCAGTAATATTTTTTCCACTACATCGGTAAGAAACAGGACGGCGAGGGTGACGGGATGGGAGGTGCGGATATGCCGGACGCCAGAGCCGCAAATGAAGCCGGTACAGTTGTCATTTTCATTGCAGATACCGCACGTAAAACACGAATGAAGGAAGACGCGTGGCAGAGACCAAACAGGTATTAATCCCCGACATTGGCGATTTTAAAGATGTCCCCGTGATAGAGGTTCTGGTGAAACCCGGTGATTCTGTCGAGGCGGAAGACCCCTTGATTGCGTTGGAGTCGGATAAGGCAACGATAGAAGTGCCTTCACCATTTGCAGGCATCATCAAGGATGTGTCTGTAAAGGTGGGTGATAACGTTTCTGAAGGTACGCTCGTTTTGGCAATGGAAGTCTCCCAAACGGATAGTGCGTCACCTGATGCGTCGTCTGCCTCAGGCACAGAATCGGCAGCGACTCCGGCGCCGGCTCCGCAGTCCGTTCAGCCTTCGCCCTCCGGCGCGCCTGCCGGGACTCATAGTTCCGCGCCCGAGTCTGGAACCCAGCCACCAGAGCCAGCTTTGGCACGCCAACCGGCTCGTCCATCGGTAAACCTTGCCTCCGAGACAGACGAAGCCCCCTTTGCAAATGCTCATGCCAGTCCATCGGTCAGGCGATTTGCGCGGGAACTTGGCGTGAATCTCGGTCGGGTAAAGGGCAATGGCCGCAAACAGCGCATCCTCAAGGAGGATGTTCAAGCTTACGTCAAGGCTGAATTATCGAAGCCACATGGCGGTGCCGGCGCGACACTTGATCTACTGCCGTGGCCGGAGGTCGATTTCGCAAAATTCGGACCGGTGGAGTTGAAACCGCTGTCGCGTATTCAAAAAATATCAGGAGCCAACCTGCACCGTAACTGGGTAATGATCCCGCATGTTACGCAGTTCGAGGGGGCTGATATTACGGAGCTGGAGGCCTTACGCAAGGAATCCAACGCGGAGATAAAAGAAGAGGGCGTGAAAATAACGGTATTGGCTTTTTTAATGCGGGCATCCGCAGCGGCGCTGAAAAAATTTCCCGAGTTCAATGCATCGCTTGTCAGCGACGGCGGGGAGATGAGCCTGGTCATGAAGAAGTATTGCCACATCGGGTTTGCAGCAGATACACCCAATGGATTGGTGGTGCCGGTGATCCGGGATGTGGACCGAAAAGGCGTGGTTGCCATTGCTAAAGAAATGGCTGATCTGGCGGCGCTTGCACGCAGCGGAAAGCTGAAACCCGCCGACATGCAGGGAGCAAGCTTTACTATCAGCAGCTTGGGAGGCATCGGCGGCACCGCATTCACGCCTATTATAAACGCACCCGAGGTTGCCATCCTGGGCGTATCCCGCGCCAGTATGCAGCCGGTTTATCGGGATGGACAGTTTGTTCCCCGCTTTATACTGCCGTTGTCGCTATCCTATGATCATCGCGTAATCGATGGAGCAACTGCCGCGCGCTTCACTTCTTTTCTGGCCGAGGCATTGGCCGACCTGCGGCGATTGTTGCTCTAACCCGGATGTTTCATAAATTGACGCGCGCCCTTGCTGGTCTTTTGTTTCGTATGAAAATTTCGTTCAGTCGGGCGTATGAATAACTACGCCACTCTTTCACAAAATCTCCCTACAAAACAAAATCCTGCGCAATCATCACGCGAATTTATGAAACATCCGGGCTAAAAAACTACCATGATGAGGACAAAAATATTCTAAACAACTTTTCTCCGCTTCCATGTGTCTGATTTTATCGGCCCATGCATAGTTCCGGGCATTCGCTCATCGGTATTTTCGGCGGAACCTTTGATCCTATCCATTATGGTCATTTGCGGATAGCTGAAGAGATTGCCGAAATGATCGGCGTGCGAAAAATGCATTTTATTCCCGCTGGATGTCCTCGTTTGCGCTACTCTCCCGAGGCATCGCTGCAGCATCGGGCTGTTATGGTCGGTTTAGCAATCCAAGGCAACTCCAGATTTATTCTGGATGAGCGTGAAATTCGGCGTCCCGGGTAAGTTATAGCGTGGAGTCGTTGCGCGAGCTCAAACAGGAACTGGGGGAGGACGTTGCGCTATGTTTTGTTACCGGAGCAGACGCTTTCATGAATCTTGCCGCCTGGCACAATTGGCGTGAACTGTTCGGGCTATGCCACTTTATTATTGCGGCCCGCCCGGGCCATATGCTTACGGCAAATCCCGATGTCCTGCCGCGGGAATTAAACGCAGAGTGTGCGCGGCGCTGGGTATCGAACGTGGATAGCCTCAAGCACGCAACCAGCGGCATGATTTTTATCGCTCAGACGACTTTGCTGGATATTTCAGCAACAGTCATTCGCGCACGGGTCGCCGCAGGGAAAAGCATTCGTTATTTGATTCCCGAGGCTGCGCTCGATTATATCGCAGCAAATCACTTATATTCGGAAAAAGGATGACGCTCACTAAACTGGTGAAAACGATTGTTGCTGCCCTGGAAGAAATAAAGGCACGAGATGTTGAAGTGCTGGATGTGACAAAAATAACAGCGTTATTTGATCGTATGATTATTGCCAGCGGGGACTCTACCCGACAAACGAAAGCGATCGCAAATAATGTGGCGGAGAGCGTCAAGGCAGCCGGAGGCAAGGTTTATGGCATGGAAGGCGAACAAAACGGCGAATGGATATTGGTCGACTTAGGCGATGTATTGGTGCATGTCATGCAGGTTGCTGTGCGCGCGCATTACAACCTGGAAGAATTGTGGGCAGAAGGAATAAAAGTAAACAAGGCTTCCGCAAGTTCGGCCAGGAGCAAAACTACTGCTCGAGCCGCCTGCCGTCAAACGCCGCGCCGCCCCAGCTAAAGCTAAAGCGGTTTCCCCAGTTGAAAAAAATAAAGCCGCCAAGACAAAGCTGGATTCCTCTGACGAAGGTCTGAACCCCTACCGTATGAAGTTCATTATTTGTGCGGTGGGTCATAAAATGCCGGAATGGGTCGCGACCGGGTTTGAAGAATACGCCAAACGGATGCCGCATGAGGCTGCTGTTGAACTGCTTGAAGTCAAACCGGAAAAACGCGTCGGCGGCAAAAAGGTGGAGCAGTTGCTGGCAGCGGAGGCCATCCGCATCCGGCGGTGCTGCCGCCCAGGCATTATGTCGTCGCATTGGATGAGCGCGGCAGGCAGCAGACCACCATCAAGCTGGCCGATTCTATTACCCGGTGGATGGAGGCTGGGGGAGATATCGCTTTTCTCATTGGTGGCGCGGATGGGTTGGACGCCAACATCAAGAATTCGGCTGACGAAGTTCTGGCATTGTCCGCGCTGACGCTGCCGCATGGCCTGGCGCGGGTACTGCTGGCGGAGCAATTGTATCGTGCCATGTCGCTTATCAAAGGACATCCCTACCATCGAGCATAGAAAGGCCATGCTCAGGTAAGATTGAGGCATTTCCCGGAGAAGGGTAATCCGGCTTATTCGGAATGTCTCTCGGCACTTCCTACATGACTCTATCAGAAAATCGCATTTATCTTGCTTCCCGCAGTCCACGCCGGCGGGAATTATTGAAGCAGATCGGCGTGAATTTCGGAACCTTATTGCTGCGTGAAGCTGCGCCGCGGGGAGCGGATATGGCTGAGGTCGTGCTGCCAGGCGAGGCTCCGGCTGATTACACCAGGCGCATCGCCGTAGTAAAGGCTGAAATGGGGCGAGCCCGGCTTTTAGAACGCAGGCTGACGGAACTTCCCGTGCTGGCGGCGGACACGGCAGTGGTGCTGGGGGAGCGTATTTTCGGTAAACCAGAAAACGTCGCCCATGCAAAAGAGATGCTGCGCGCACTTTCCGGCCAGACTCATCAGGTATTGACCGCGGTAGCGGTAGCTGCACAAAATGGGATACAAGTCAGTATATCCAGCTCTGCAGTGCGATTCCGCGATATCAGCGAACATGAAATCCACCGCTATCTCGCTGTGGGCGAGGCGCTTGATAAAGCGGGGGGTTATGCAATTCAAGGAATGGCGGCAGTTTTTATCGCGGAAATTTCCGGCAGCTACAGTGGTGTAATGGGATTGCCGCTATTCGAGACAGCGCAATTGTTACAAGAATCCGGTGTTGAAATATTTCCATGAACTTGAAAAAAAAACTACAGCAAAATCTTTCATGAACAGCGAAATTCTCGTCAACGTTACCCCGCAGGAAACCCGTGTGGCCGTAGTCGAGCATGGGGCGGTGCAAGAGCTGCACATAGAGCGCACCAGCAGTCGCGGAATTGTTGGCAACATCTACAATGGCCGCGTTACGAGAGTCCTGCCGGGAATGCAGTCGGCCTTCGTGGACATCGGCCTGGATCGCGCTGCCTTTCTCCACCTCGCAGACATTTGGAGATTGCGCCAGAGCGAGGACGCCGGCAAGCCCATCGAGAAATTGCTGCACGAAGGAAAGAATATTCTCGTCCAGGTAATCAAGGATTCCATCGGCGCCAAGGGTGCGCGGTTGTCCACGCAGGTCAGTATTGCGGGACGAATGCTGGTTTATCTGCCCCAGGTATCCCATATCGGCATTTCCCAACGTATTGAGGATGAAACCGAGCGAAAGTCGTTGCGCGAAAAACTGAAACACCTGCTGTCCCCGGATGAAAAAGGCGGCTTCATTATCCGCACCATGGCGGAAGCCGCCAGCGACCAGGATTTGCAAACGGATATCGAATATCTGAACAAATTGTGGCACGACATCAAGGAAAAATCCGCCACTGCTCAGCCCGGGTTGCTGTATCAGGACCTGAACCTCAGCTATCGCGTATTGCGTGATTTCGTCAATGACCATACGGCGCGTATTTTGGTGGATTCGCGCGAAACCTCACAAAAAATGACGGCGTTTGCCCAGGTCTACATGACCAACGTCGTGGGACGAATAGATCACTATGCCGGAGTGCGGCCGCTATTCGATCTTTACGGGGTGGAAGATGAAATCGAGAAATCCCTGGCGCGACGCGTAAACCTGAAATCCGGCGGATATCTGATTATCGATCAGACCGAGGCGCTCACAACCATCGATGTCAATACTGGAGGCTTCATCGGTATACGCAGCTTCGACGATACCATTTTTAAAACCAACCTCGAAGCAGCCCAGGTCATAGCGCGCCAGTTGCGCCTGCGCAACCTGGGCGGAATCATCATTATTGACTTTATAGACATGGAGAATGTGGAACATAAAAATGCAGTCCTGGCGGAATTCAAGAGATCGCTGATGAAAGACCGGACGCATATGACTGTGAATGGTTTCACGGCGCTTGGGCTTGTGGAAATGACGCGCAAGCGCACGAGGGAAAGTCTTGCTCACATATTATGCGAGACATGTCCCACTTGCCAAGGCCGCAGCAAGGTGAGAACCGCTCAGACGATATGCTACGAAATCCTGCGTGAATTGTTGCGCGAAGCCCGTCAATTCGACGCGCGCGAATTTCGTATTCTCGCTTCGCAAGAAGTCATCGATCTATTTCTCGATGAAGAATCTCAAAGCCTTGCACAACTGGCGGATTTCATTGCTAAAACCGTCAGCCTGCAGGTGGAGGCGGCCTATACGCAGGAACAGTATGACCTTATTCTGATGTAGCAGCTTGCTGATACGCTACACCAGAAATTCGGCAATCGTCCGGCTTGCTCCTCAGGTTCGTGTCTCGACTTCGAGTTCTATATTCTCGATATCCGGCGTTTCACAGTGAGCGAATTCCTCGCTATCCTCATAGGCCAGTCGCGTCGTGCCTGTGGCTTTGATCGCCGCACCGGCGATGAGTCCGGTCACGAAGGCGAACACGACACTGAAGATAATGCCGATGAACTGAGCAGCCGCGATACCGGGCACCACCACGATGGCAGTCAACGCACCTAACAATCCGGGCATTCCGTGAAGATTATGGACGCCGCAAGTGTCGATGATTTTGAAGCGTGCTTCCAGCTTGGGCTGGATAAACACATAACCGATGACGCTGACAGCGCCGGCCAGCAGGCCGATTGCGAAAGCGCCTGTCGGTGAGACAATATTGCATGTCGATCCTATGGCTACTCCCCCAGCCAGGGCCGCATTTGCCATGTCGACCATTGACGTTTTTCCCTTGTGAAAATACGTGCTCAGGAAATAGGTGCTGAGGGTGGCGCCGCACAACGCAAGTACTGTGTTGACGACGGTTTGCGGCATCTCTTCAAAAGGAACGATGGCTGTGGCGAAGCTTGGCCAGAAAATCCACAATACCATGGAGCCGAGCATGGCAAAGCGATCAGAGGTGGCATCTGATTCAATCGGTTGACTTCGTTGTCGCGCGGTGGTCAATGCGAGGGATAATCCCAAGCCAAAATAAGCGCCAAAGGCATGGATGATGACTGACCCGGCGGTATCCTGATAACCTTCCGTCAAACCCATCCCATTATCCAGTACCAGCCATTCGTTCATCAGATACGCCGGAACGAGGAAAAGTGCCAGTAACGCATATTGAAAAACCCGCAGACGTCCAAGTACGGCTCCCATGGCAATGAGTGCGGCAGCCACGGCGAATTCGGCAAACAGGAGCGCCTTGATTGTGTTTGGAGCAATTTCATGAGCAAAAATACCATTTGCGCGCAGGAGCATATAAAGGGGAAGGCCGACGGCTACCACAAGATAAGTGCCGGTCGTGGCGCCAAACCCGTATCTCCTGACAAACACCATCAGAAAACCGAAACCCACCAGCAACATTGCCAGGATGTGAATAACATAATTATACTGAGCCACTTGCCGAGCCTCATTGAGCTCGGAACCGGCGCCGCTCTCGCTCGCCCAGGCGCCGAAACACAGCAGAAACAGATTAGCTACACCACACAGCGTCAAGCAGAGGCTTTTTTTCATTTTGACTTCTCCCCATGTTTCGCAATTATTGGTCTACCCACGCAAGAGTGTGAACCTCAATAGCCTCGAATACAATAGGGATATATCGAATGAGTTCGTGATGTCTAAAGATGGGGATTGCCTGGAACAACGCGTGGTGTAGAGCGTTCCTGATAGCGAACTGAGAGGTAGTAGCACATAGGTGGCGCCGGATTACCTGTCCAAGCAGGAAATTGCGCCCGGGCTCATCATTTTGCTACTATCGACTACGCGACAGATGGGGGTTTGGCACTATGGCGGCTACGGGCGTTCCGTGCAGTTACAACGTCATGCATCGATTCTGGTGAATCTTTCAAAGACCGGGAGATTACGTTTCCGCTAATTTTTTATTATTCATCTTCCCGAAGCACAATGCTTCCTGTGGAAGATTCCGTTCTATATCCGCTGCAATGGTGTGATAAAGGGGCAGTAAATTAACCCGCATATTGTTGATAGTGGCGCTGACGCTCATCATCGAGGGGATGCGCTCGCCGTTATGCTCAATCGGACTACCAATATATTGCAGATCGAAGCCTAACTTGCTGAAGTGACTCGCCAGCCGTTTCTCCGTCAGAACGAATACATGTATCAATTCCGTTCAAGCGCGCAAGTTCGGTCGTGGCGAGGTACAGGCCAATCGGGATGAATGGAAAGCGTGGCTGATCCGGCGTGCCGAAATCCCTGCCCGAGATGCCAACCGCGCTGTTTGCCTCACCTTTACGTCTACGAAATGCGGCGATAACGGCGAGGCGTGATACCTCGGCGATGTCTTGCCGGGGTAATTTGGATGGGTCAATGATCGATCGGTCCAGTGCGGCAGCGCAAGTTTTTTCGAAAGGTAGCTGGTAGTATGGATCCTTGGGCGCGACAGGACAATTCGGGTGCAACCGATAAATTCGCTGGTCTTTATGCTACGCATCAGGAGATGTAGAGAATTGGATCGTGCTCATCGGTTTCGCGTTTGTCCGGTCTGGCGGGTTCAAATTTCAGGTCTTCACAATAAACCTGATGCCGCACCCGGTAGACCTCTTCCTTCAGCGCGTCGGAAAATGCGGGTACGATTTCGAAGTGCTGCTTGAAAGCATTGCCAAGATTGAATATTTTTGATGAGAACATATTTTGATTTCCCGCGACCTTCTGCTGGAGCGATGTTGGAAGGTGAAAAAATATCCGGAAATAAATTTGCTTCCTGTATGAGTATTAAGATGATTGACGCGAGCGTCCTTGAATCACAGGACGAGAATTTACTCGCTGATTCGAGAGCTCGTCCTTGGGGATTTACGTACCGACACAGCGTCGAGGCCAAGTTCATCAGTCTCTATACCCGCCTATATATTTACGGAAGGCCAGATGCTAACTTTAGAGCTACCCCTTTTATTTCTTCTCATGCTTTTTAAAATGATGAGTCTTAACTGGAATACAGGGGATTTGACAAACAATAGCGACATTAAACACAATGTCGCTATTGCGGAACTGCGAGCGCAAGCCGGGATTTAACCTGGCGGCGGAATGGAAGGTGGATATAGAACTGCTCGGAGGTGCTAAGGCTCAGCGTTGTTCAGCGCGATATTTACCGCCAGCGCCGTAAGACGCTTCATGGACATAAAAAATTGCGGGAAATGCTCCACCTGAATTATCCACGAAACATTGAGTCTTATGAATGGACACGTTTTTTTTCGATTGTTAGTCTTTTGTATGGGCCACCGATTGCTGAGGGCGCCGAACTGTCGCAAATAACTCATGAGAATGCACAAAAGATCTGCTTGAGTTCAGCGCGGTTTCAGTTTCCAGACCTTGTTAGTTGAGCCTCGTTTTCTGCAAAACACACTCGCGGTTTGTCACTTATTCAAGTTTTTTTAGATAGTCTTTGGTAAAAATCTTGTCGGGTAGATCCCGCAGTTTCATTTCTGAATATTCAAGCACGGATTCCTCACCTTTACGCAGCGCATCTTCCATGACAAGGCGGGTGGGCCGCTGCTTGCCCAGTAATCATTTGAAATTTTCATAGCGGCGGTTTTGAGCAGGCGGTTGGACAACGAGTAGAACTCGGCGCGATAGGGCCAGAAATTCGATTGCCGTACCCAGTATAAGACTTTATGATACGTGACGCTTCGGTCGACGCCGATGAGTTCCAGTACGTAATACTTTCGCCGTCAATGGTGTCGGTGCGCAGAATCGTGGCGTTGTAGTCGCCAGCGAAGTTTGCGCGTGCCAAATCGCCATTTGCCACTTGGCCGGTCAGTCGTTGCGACATGGAAAGGCGTACAGGTTGCGAAATATCTGGCATGAATATCCACAGATCGCGCCCTTTCATCAGTAAAATCTGCCCGCGTTCGGAAGCTGGTTCGGTGGTCATCACCACGCTGTTTTCATTGCCCTTGGATAAAACCCGGTATTTACGCATGTCCGCTGGTTGGTCAGGTGCGGTGGTATTGATGTTGACGTCGACCTGGAAGCTCTCGCGCGGGAAGCGTATCTGGTCAGCCTTTTCCAGGATGCTTTGGGCTAATTCCGCATCACTCGGATCGCGACGGATGCCATGCGCTGAAAAACATGAAAATTACCGTAAGCAGGTATTGCAAAGATTTTTTTGCATTTTAGTTCCTGTTGTGGATGCCGTTTACCCCTGAGGGTTTAAACATTCTAGGATGTTCCCATGAGCATTGTACGACTTGAGCACGTTTTTAAAGACTACACCCTTGGTGAACAGCAAGTCCAGGCGCTCAAGGACATTACGCTGAATATTGAGGATGGCGCTTTCCTTGCGATCGCCGGTCCATCCGGCAGTGGCAAATCCACGCTGCTCAATCTGATCGGTTGCATCGATACCCCATCGTGTGGAAAAGTTTTCATCAATGACCAGGATATCAGCGGGCAGAACGCCTGATGAGCTTTCAGATCTGCGGGCTCGAACCATTGGTTTTATTTTCCAGACTTTCAATTTGTTTCCCGTGCTTTCGGCCGAGGAAAACGTCGAATACCCCCTGTTGCAATTCAAAGACCTGAGCGCAACGGAGCGCCGCGACCGGGTCGCGAAATACCTTGCCATTGTAGGTCTGTCCAAGTTCGCCAGCCATCGACCGAACCAGCTTAGCGGCGGCCAACGGCAACGCGTGGCGATTGCGCGCGCATTGGCGACGCAACCGAAGATCGTTTTGGCTGACGAACCGACCGCTAATCTTGATCATAAGACCGGCGAAGGTATCCTGCAATTGATGAAGGATATTAACGGCAATTTCAAGACGACCTTTATTTTTTCGACCCATGACTGGCGGGTTATGGCAATGGCGGATCGGTTGGTGCATATCGAAGACGGACAGATCACGAACGCAGGATGTGCAAGGAGGAAGAGAAATTGGCTGTGGTTATCGAGCGGCTCGTTTGCAAGTGATAACCCTCTGCTCGGGGTGCCGATCAAAGCGAGACGGATGGAACACGCAGACGTAAATTGACGTGTGTTGTATTGTGTCGCGGCATTGATTGCGTTTGCCGCTACGAGGCTTTGCCGGACGCTGTGGTACCCGACTCCCCAGCCGTGCGAAATCAGCCATCAACCATTCGCCAATGGATAAGCCTGATGAGGAGCCTTTATTTTTGTCCTTGTCTTTATCCATGTCCTCGTCTTCAGCTCGACAGCGCGGCGAAACCGGCCAGCAGTGCAGATATCGCTGCGGTCAGCGGACTGACTTGCCAGGGGAGGGCAGCGGCGAACCCCTGCTCATGTCTTTATCTCCCTCCCTTTCCCTGTTGTCCGTCGAATCGTCAATCAAGGAAAATATGGCTGACCTGGCCCCGGAGGCAAGGAGGATGGCGAAACCGGATTCACATCGCGCGAATCGCTATTTGGTGATGCAACCAGCCGTAAAGGAGAAATCGCCTCCAGTACCGTTGGAAGAATTGGCGACGGGCTGGAGAGGGTTTTCCCAACTGGAAATCGCGGATAATTATAGTAGATCCGGAGCATTTTTCCAAAGCAAAGCTGCGAACCGAACTATCCCGCACGGGACAATTCAACGAACACATAAAGTGGAAAATCAGTGGCCGATTTGATTATGATGCTGCCTATGATTTATCCAATTTCTATCCCCCGGCTGTTCGCCGGGATCAACGCTACGATTTTTTTCTGCGCGAGAATTACCTGGATGTTTCTGCCGGCGATTTTGATTTTCGTCTTGGCCGACAACATGTCATATGGGGTGAAATGGTCGGGCTGTTTTTCGCAGATGTGGTGTCGGCCAAGGATATGCGCGAGTTCGTCCTTCCCTCTTTCGATATCATGCGAATACCGCAATGGGCGATGCGTGCCGAATATTCGAAGAATGACATGCATGCTGAAGTAGTGTGGATCCCGGTGCCGACTCTTGACGAGAGCGGCAAGCCGGGCGCGGATTTTTATCCTGGCCCGCTGCGGGGCACAGCCGGCTTTCTGCCCGAAGACCGTTCCGGGCGCAACATTGGCAACTCTAATTATGGGTTCGCTTATCGCAACTTAAAAATGGCTGGGATATTTCGGGTTTCTATTATCACAGCCTGGATGCCGCCCCGACCTTTTATCGTGTCAGCGCGCCGACCGAGCCGCTGGTTTTTCAGGCACGGCATGATGAGATCGACCAGGTTGGCGCAACGCTTGCGAAAGATTTCGGCTCAGTTGTGCTTAAAGGTGAAATGATTTATACGGATGGGCGCAAATTTAATGTCATGCGTCCTACCGCGATAGATGGACTGGTCAGGCAGAATACCCTCGATTATGTGCTTGGCCTTGATTTCAGTTTACCGGCCGAGACCCGCTTGAATCTCCAGTTTTTTCAGCGTGTTTTTTTTGCGCATGATCCGGACCCTTTTTACCGACAAGGTGGAGCACGGGGCCAGCATACTACTCAACGGCAAAGTCTGGCGCAATGTCGGAAGCGCAGGCATTGCTGATTCATAGTCTGAATCGCAGCGACTGGATGTTCCGTCCGAGGCTGTCCTGGAATTTCGAGAGAAATTGGCGCGCAGCGCTCGGGGCCGATGTTTTTGGCGGACAGCCTACGGGGTTATTTGGTCGTTTCGATCAGAGTGACCGCGTCTATACCGAGTTACGCTATTCGTTCTGATAATCGGTTGTAATACTTAAACGCCACCGTGACATCGAAAATCAAAAATTCTGCCGTAGTGCCTCAACGATTTGCGTCCGAGAAACGTGCTTTGCCGGAAGTATGGCCGCCAAAACCGTTGCTGCGATGCCAATGACACAGGACATCAGCAAGGACGAGGGGATAATCTGGATGTGAGCCGTATAACCCACGATTAGCGTTGGGCGGTGGCGGCATCGGAATGCCGACCGCAGAGATAGCGAGTGCCAGTGCCACACCGAGCGCGAGCCCGAAGCAACTGCCAATTACGCCGAGCAATACACTTTCGACTACGATCAACCGAAATACCTGACTGCTGCGGTTGCCGAACGCCATCATCGTGCCGAACTCGCCCGTCCGCTCGAAGATGCTCATGTTCACGCTGTTGGCGACACTCAACAGGACCATGACAAGAATGATCAGCTGCAGAACACCAAACTGGCCTTTATACAGTTCTACAGTTTTTTCGTAGAAATCGTTCAGTTCGACCCAGGTCTTGACCTCCAGATCCAACGCGCCGAGTTGTTCCTTTAGCCGTGCAGCGACGCGATCGGTGTCCTCGGTTTTATTCAGGGAGATGACGAGCGCGTTCACGCCTCCGGTGCCGAGCAATTCCTGGGCCGCGGCGAGCGGGATTTTTACCGCCCGCGCATCATAATCGTTGGAAAAACTCTGGAATACGCCAATTACTTCAAGATCGATGCTGTTCAGTGCGCCCTCGAGTGCGTTTGCAAGCAACGTTACGTGATCGCCGGGCTTCAATTTCAATCCCTGTGCGACGCCGTGTCCGAGTATGACGCCAAACGCATCCTTGTCATCCAGTTGACGTCCCGCGATGATCGAGACAGAACTCCCGAGCACGGCCTCTTGCCCGGCTTCCACTCCCTCACCGATGATGGGCAGATCACTGCGGCCATTATTGAGCAGTCCCGAGAAGTTTAGCCGCGCCATCACATTGGCAACGTCCGGCTCGGCCGCGATGCGTTGTTTAGCTGCATGGGGCGCCTCTATCAGATATTTCTCCGGGGCACGCGTTCCCTCAGCAAAAAATCCCTTTTTATAAACTTGCAAATGCCCTGATTGTGAATGTATAAGGGCCTCGGAAAGTTCGACGAAGATGTCGTTCACCCAGCCGCCAGCAAGGATGAGCCCCGCCACGCCGCCAATGATTGCGGCCAGCGTCATTGCGGTATGCGATTTCTGCCGAAAAACATTGCGCAATGCGAGCTTGAACATGATGTTCCGCCGTTCTGCCGGTTATCGATTATGACGCAAGGCGTCGACGATCTGCATCCGCGACGCCTTCCAGGCTGGGTAGAGGCTGGCGGCCAGAGTCGTGCCAATGGCGAGTGCCAGCGATTTCAGCGCTATGTCCCAAGTAACGAGAATCTGTCCTGTGTAGCCTCGCGCCATCCCTGGGGGGGGCGGCATTGGGATACCAATTCCGGAGATTGCATGCGCAAATAATAATCCTAGTATCAAACCGAGCAGACCGCCGAGGCAGCCGAGGAGAACCCCTTCGCTCACAAACAGCCGCAGGATGCCGATGCGCTTCACGCCGAGCGCCATGGAAGTGCCGATTTCGCCGATCCGTTCCATTACGCTCATAGTCATGGTGTTGGAGATGCTGAGCAGGATGATGACGGCAATAATCAGTCTGATACCTTGAATTTGCTTGGCGAATAGATGACGGTCTTGTTGTAGAAGTCGGCCAGCGTATACCATGGGACAATCTCGAACTCGTCCCGTTGCAGCTTGTTGCGCAATTTAGCGAGCATGGTATCGGTTTGCGCGGTGTCGTTCAGCAGCACTACCCAGATATGGGAGCCTTGAGTCCGGAGCAGCCGGCGCGCCGTGTCGATAGGCATACGCAGAGCGGAATCGTCATAAGACTTTGTGACAGTGGAGAAGAGACCCCGGATAGTAACCTCTACCGCGTTGGTTCCTCTCGATGCGGTGTTTGCCAATAGTATGACTTTGTCGCCAACAGTGACACCGAGATTGCGCGCAAGTCCCTCGCCGACTATAAATCTAACAGAGTAGTAC
>CAWKMH010000095.1:0-5871 GCA_963850515.1 uncultured beta proteobacterium | reverse complement strand
TAACGGGTCGACCTTGCTCCCCTTCGTCTTTTTTTTGATCTGGACCAAGTGTGGAGTCGGGAGAAGCTTTTCCGTTCGGCTCAGCTGCCTCCAGCACCAGTATGGCTGATCCTTCTGAAACCTTATCGCCGAGCTTGACGTTGATATCCTTCACAATGCCGGCTTGAGGCGAAGGAATCTCCATCGCCGCCTTTTCGGTTTCAAGCGTGATAAGTGGCGTTTCCTTTTCCACCGTCTCGCCCGGTTTCACCAGGACTTCGATAACGGGAACATCCTTGAAATCCCCGATATCGGGGATTTTGATTTCGATAAGTTGAGCCATGACAACCTTGATCTGAGAGAAAAAACTGAACTCCCTGTTGGAAGTTTATTACCGGGTCTATTGCCTGACGTGTCCGTCACCCAGCACAATGAATTTCTGGCTGGTCAACCCTTCCAGCCCCACCGGGCCACGGGCGTGGATCTTGTCGGTCGAGATGCCTATTTCCGCACCGAGGCCATACTCGAACCCATCGGCGAAACGGGTGGAGGCATTCACCATCACTGAGCTGGAATCCACCTCGCGCAGGAAACGGCGGGCGCGGCCATAGTCTTCGGTAATGATCGAATCGGTATGCTGCGAGCCATAAACGGCAATGTGCTCGATAGCCTGATCCAGCCCGCTTACCACTCGCACGCTCAGAATCGGCGCGAGATACTCGGTGTGCCAATCCTCTTCCGTCGCTTCGTTCATTTGCGCAATAATGGCGCGGGAAGCGGCATCGCCGCGCAGTTCCACACCCTTGTCGAGATAGATTTTGCACAGGGGAGGCAGTACTTCCCCGGCAATGGCCTCATGCACCAGCAGTGTCTCCATGGTATTGCAAGTGCCGTAGCGCTGAGTCTTGGCGTTGTCGGCAATGCGAATAGCCTTGTCGAGATCGGCTCCGTCATCGATATAAACGTGGCATACACCGTGCAGATGCTTGATGACCGGAATGCGCGCTTCATCGGAGATACGTTCGATCAGCCCCTTGCCGCCGCGGGGCACGATCACGTCAACGAACTCTTTCATGGTGATGAGTTCGCCCACGGCTGCCCGGTCAGTGGTTTCGATCACCTGTATCGCTGTTTCCGGCAGCCCGGCAGCTTTCAACCCTTCCTTCACGCAAGCTGCGATCGCCTGATTACTACGGATCGCTTCCGATCCGCCGCGCAGTATCGCCGCGTTACCAGCCTTGAGGCATAGTCCTGCGGCGTCCGCCGTAACATTGGGCCGCGCCTCATAAATGATGCCGATCACGCCAAGCGGCACGCGCATTTTTCCGACCTGGATGCCAGCGGGACGGTACTTCAGGTCGCTGATTTCGCCCACCGGATCGGGCAGCGCCGCGATTTGCAGCAAACCTTCCGCCATGCTCGCAATGCTTTTGGAAGTGAGTGTCAGACGGTCGATCAAGGCCGGATCCAGCCCTCGGGTTTTCTGCGCTTTCCACATCCGCAGCATTTGCGGCCAACAGTTGCTGCTCGTCACGCTTGATGGCCAAGGCCATGAGCGTGAGTGCCCGGTTTTTGCGGCGGTCTCGGCCTTGGCCATCAGGCGCGATGCGGCGCGAGCTTCACGTCCTATTGATTGCATGTAAGTCTTGATGTCGATGATGTCCATGTCACAGTTCCATTTAGACAATGAATTAAATAAGTGCGAAATTCCAGCGATATAAGCCGGCGCTATACGCTGGCGATATCGCCGGCATTAAGAATGGCGAGCAAACAATAAATACGTCATACGGCAGGGGCCAATATCCGGCGACCGGTAAAACGTTATTCCGGGCTTGAACCGTATTCCGGCTCAAGCCCGGAATAACGAACCTGACCCTATCGCCCCGCGGATAAATAGCATGAGGACGCCAGCGATGCTGCTATCGCTTGGTAACCGCGAAGCGCAACCCCAGCTGCAGCAATTCATCCCACGCATCACCCTTCGCAACGCCCTTGCTGATCCTGTCTATTTTCGCGGCATGTATCAAGGCCGATACCAACTGTTCGAGATCTGAGGCGCCTGGCAGCGCTTTCCATTGCTTTCTGTTGATCTCCCCAGGCTCTGATCTGATTCATCAATTGCGTGAGCAGGCCTGCCCGAATCCAGTCCTTTACGAATCGTTATCAACGAGCGAATTTGCCCCGCAAGCGTGTTCACAATCAATGGCAACGCCGTGCCCTCGCCCTGCAAACCTTCCAACATACGGGTATAACGCGCGGTTTCCCCCGCCATCATTGCATCGGATAACTTGAAAACGTCATAACGCGCCACATCCAGCACCGCATCTTTTACCTGATCGAAAGACAACGCGCCCGCCGGATAGAGCAATGCGAGTTTCTTGAGTTCCTGATAGGCCGCAATCAGGTTGCCCTCCACCTTGTCGGCCAGAAACTGCACGGTATCCGGATCGGCTTTTTGCTGCTTGCATCTCCAGGCGCTGGCCGATCCACAGCGGGTAAGCGGGTACGTTCCACAGGATAGACCGGAATCATTACTCCCGCACCTTCAAGCGCCTTGAACCATTTTGTTGCCGCGCCCTGCTTGTCGATTTTGGGCAGAGTGACGAGCGTGAGGGTATCGGGCGGCAGTGAACGGCAATATTCTTCTATTACCGCACTGCCTGGATCCCGGGTTTACCGGACGGAATACGGATATCCATTATACGTCTTTCGCCGAATAGCGACAGGCTACTGCTGCGCTGCTGCAGATCCGTCCAGTTGAAATGATGGTCTACCGGAAAATCTCACGCTCGATATAGCCTGCCTGATGCGCCTTGGCACGAATTAAATCCGCAGCCTCGATAGTCAGCAGCAACTCGTCGCCAAATACCGTATAGAGCGGCGCAAGCTGTTTCTGAAGATGCCGGGAAAGATTATCGGGGGTAATACGCATGGCATTCCTTCTACGGACGATGATTCGGCCATTTTGCAGCGCCATTAGCCTTCGCTACTTTAACCGCTTCCAGCCGCCGCAAGAATCTGCGCTGCGGAATCGCTTTGCATTTCTCTGACGAGCATCGCTTCCTCCCCTCTTTCGCCACTACTTGCGCGTCGGTATAAGGAAGAATGCGACGGAGGGCAATCTCGTTGGTAGGGATGAGTTCCGCTCCCTTAGCATCTATGAGGCGAAATGAAACCCGATAGAAGCAATTCAAATTCCCGCACCCGTCCGCCTCCGGATACCGACATGATTTGCTTGTCATTCGTTACGCTGATAATTTCCAGTATGGCCTGGGCATCTTTTGGCTTATCAACAATGCGGGTATTGGTGCCGGCCTTGACGAGGCGCCGAGATCGGTACCGATAGGATGCCCTGCGGGGAATGATATATAGAGCGTTTCGAATGGCAGTGTTAGCCTGGCCGCGCAACTGAAAACCACAGGCAACCAGAAAGAAACAGAATACAACCAGCAAAACTTTTTTCATGCGGAATCCTCACATTCAGTTTCAGGAACCTCTGAACAAGTCCCCAAAGCGCCGTTACGCCCGCATCGGGCTTGTTCAGGAATTTCTTCAGACAACGATGTTCACCAATCTGCCCGGCACGATCACGATCTTCTTCACTTTCTTCCAGCGACGAATTTACGCACCTGCTCGCTTTCCAGCGCGAGACGCTCAATTACTTCGCGGACTCTGTATCTCTGGCAACGCGTATCTTGCCGCGCAGTTTGCCGTTGACCTGGACTATCAGTTCAATCTCATCCTGGACAAGCGCCGTGCTATCGGCTTGCGGCCAGGACTGATCTAGGAGTTCGGTTCCCGGCTCTAAGTTCACGCCACAGGGCGTGACAGATGTGAGGGACGATGGGCGATAACAGCAATACAATGCTTTCCATCGCTTCCTGCATCAAGCTGCGCGCAGCCGGGCTGGGATCCTGCAGTTTTCCAAGCGCGTTCATTAACTCCATCACGGCTGCGATGGCGGTATTGAAGGTGTGCCGCCTGCCCAGATCATCGCCAACCTTGGCGATAGTCTGATGCAATTGGTAACGCAAGGATTGAGCTCCGCGACCGAGATCTTCATTTTGCGCTGGGCAGTCAATCGCTCCGCCTTGCTGCATATGTTCGTATACCTGTTTCCATAACCGCTTCAAAAAGCGGAATGCGCCATCTATCCCGGCATCCGCCCATTCGAGGGTCTGCTCGGGCGGGCTCGCGAACATCATGAACAGCCGTGCGGTATCGGCCCCATATTGTTCCACCAGTTTTTGCGGGTCGACGCCGTTATTCCTGGATTTCGACATGGTACCGATTCCGCCCAACTCCACCGGTTGACCATCCGCACGCAGCAATGCGCCAATACGCCGGCCTTGCTCATCGGTTTGAATATCCACGTCCGCCGGATTGAAATATACGATACGCCCGGTTTCCGTTTTTCGAAACATGATCTCGTTCAGAACCATGCCTTGAGTCAGCAGGTTGGCGAATGGCTCGTCGAACGCGACCAGCCCGAGATCGTGCATGACCTTGCTCCAGAAGCGAGAATAGAGAAGATGCAAGATGGCGTGTTCGATGCCGCCGATGTACTGGTCCACCGGCAGCCAGTAATCCACACGCGCATCGACCATGCTCTTGTTCTGGTCGGCACAGGCGTAGCGAATGTAATACCATGACGAATCGACGAAAGTATCCATGGTGTCTGTTTCCCGCCGCGCCGGCTTGCCGCAGCGGGGACACTGGCATGCGTAAAATGATGGGGTCTTCGCTAACGGGTTGCCGGACCCGTCCGGCACAAGGTTGTCCGGCAGCACGACGGGAAGCTGGTCATCGGGTACCGGTACCACACCACATGCATCACAATAAATAAGAGGAATAGGACAGCCCCAGTAGCGCTGGCGTGAAATGCCCCAGTCGCGGAGACGGTAGTGCACACGTTTTTCACCCAACCCCTTATGTTTCAACGCCGCCGCGATTGCATCCACCGCCGCCTGAAATACAAGACCGGAAAATTCGCCTGAATCAAACGTAACACCGTACTCCACGTACGCCTGCGTAAGCGGCATACCCAGATCGGAATCAACCGGTTTGATCACCGGCTTGATGGGTAGCGAATATTTTGTCGCGAACTCGAAATCACGTTCGTCGTGCGCCGGCACCGCCATTACCGCGCCTTCGCCGTAACCCATGAGTACGTAATTGGCTATCCATACCGGAAGTCTTGCTCCCGTCAGCGGATGGATGACAAACAGCCCTGTGTCCATGCCTTTCTTTTCCTGAGTCGCAAGTTCCGCTTCCATGGTGCCGCCATGCTTGCACACCTCGATGAACTCAGCGAGGTCGGGCCTGTTTTCCGCTGCGTATAACGCAACCGGATGCTCCGCTGCCACAGCAACGTACGTTACGCCCAGCAGCGTATCCGCGCGTGTTGTAAAAACCTTCAACGCCTGGGGCGTGCCGGATGCGGCATCGGCAGGAAACGTCACATCCACCCCGAAGCTCTTGCCGATCCAGTTGGCCTGCATGGTCTTTACCCGTTCAGGCCAACCGGGAAGCGTATCCAATGTGTCCAGCAGCTCATCGGCATACGCGGTAATCTTCATGTAATACATCGGGATTTCGCGCTTTTCCACCAATGCGCCGGTACGCCAGCCCCGTCCGTCTATGACCTGCTCATTGGCCAGCACCGTCTGATCGACCGGGTCCCAGTTGACCGTGCCGGTCGTTCTGTAAGCCAATCCTTTTTCCAGCATTCGCAGAAACAGCCATTGATTCCACCGGTAGTACTCCGGACTGCAGGTTGCAAGCTCGCGGCTCCAGTCGATGGCGAGCCCCAGACTCTGCAGCTGCTTGCGCATGTAAGCGATGTTATCGTGCGTCCACTTCGCCGGCGGCACATTGTTCTGCATCGCCGCA
>CAWKMH010000094.1:0-25127 GCA_963850515.1 uncultured beta proteobacterium | reverse complement strand
CAACCGAATCGGAACAGAAAGGGCTGCCTCGACCATATTTTGCCCAAACGGCTGCGAGCCCCATGAATGGTGAAGCCGTGCTCGTAGAGCAACTCCCGGATGCGGCGAATCAGCAACACCTCATGGCGCTGATAATAGCGGCGGTTGCCGCGCCGCTTGACGGGCTTCAGCTGTGTAAATTCCTGTTCCCAATACCGCAATACATGTGGCTTGACACCACATAACTCGCTAACCTCGCCAATGGTGAAATAACGCTTAGCCGGAATGGGCGGCAAAGCGTTACTCGGCGTTACGTTTTCCATCCTGATTCTTTTCCACCATTGCCTTCAATTTCTGGCTGGCGTGAAAAGTGACGACTCTTCTGGCGGTGATAGGAATCTCTTCACCTGTCTTGGGGTTGCGACCAGGGACGTTGGGGTTTGTCGCGCAGCTGGAAATTGCCAAAACCGGAAAGCTTGACGCCATCGCCGTTTTGCAGGGCGACGCGAACCTCCTCGTAAAAGGATTCCACCATGTCTTTGGCTTCGCGCTTGTTGAATCCAACTTTTTCAAAAAGCAAATCCGCCAGCTCAGGCCTTTGTTAAGGTCATCGTCTCCCCTCACCTGTTTAGTTACTTTCAAACCTGGTAGCCTCTGAATAATTTCTGGGGAGCACTCAGTTGCCAGCTGAGTTGGCAACAAGAAGATCACAAGACGCCATGATGGCCTATGGCCTCTGGCCTGCATAGCATAACAGCGAGTATTCGCTTCACTGACGCAGGCTCGGACGGCTCGGCCTTCTGGCCTGTGGCGAAGCCGAATCATTCGCACTTCGCCTTCGGCCATCGTCTCCCGCCTCGGGATCTCTACGAATTCGGCACCACTGCGGATCACTACCCTCTCGCTGGTGCCGCAGTCGCCGGTGATACATAGCCCCTGATAATTCTCCGCTTTTATCAGCTGCGGAGCTTTGCCCCGAACTGATTTTGCAAAACATTTATTAACTGTGCGACAACCCGATCTGCTTCCGCATCGGTTAATGTTTTTTGAGTATCTTGTAATAACATACGGAATGCAAGACTTTTTTTGCCGTTTTCCATACCTTTGCCATGATACACATCAAACAGGGAAATTTCCGAAATAACGGCCAATTTCTCGGCGTACATGCAGTTCAGCATTGCCTGAACGCGAACATCCTCCGGCACCACCACGGCGATATCCCGCCGTATGGGTATTTGAAATCTCTGCCGCGTTCGGCAGGGTTCGTGCCATTATGCTTGCCGCCTCCAACTCGAACAGCACAACCGATTTGGGCAAGCCAAATTTTTGCTGCCAGCGAGGGTGAAGCTCTCCCACATAGCCGGCGATTTTGCCATCCACGCGGATCAGAGCGGATTTCCCGGGATGCAGCGCCGGGTGGGGCGCCGCTTCGACTTCAACTGCTGCTGGAAAAATAGCGCTTCGATATCTGCTTTTACATCATAAAAATCCACCGCGCGCGCGCGCTCGCCCCACTGCTCAGCCATTGCATCTCCGTAGCAAAGGCCGGCTAATTTTTCATGTTGCGCGTAGACCTCGCCGCTTTTTTTGAAACAACCTCCAATTTCAAATAGCCGTATTCTGGGCTGCTTACGGTTGAGATTGAATTGCAGGTTCGATATAAGGCCGCCGATCAGGCTGCTGCGCATTACCGCTAACTGATTGGAAAGGGGGTTTTTCAATGCTACCGGCGCGGTGTTGCCCGCCAGCTCCAATTCCCAGGAGGCATCTACAAAAGCATAATTGATGACTTCCTGGTAATCCCGCCCTGCCATGCTTTCCCTCAACCGTGCGAGTGGTTTTAATGTTTCAGGCGCAGGCAGCATGCCCAGCTTCATCTGGGGCAAGGTAGCGGGTATATGATTGTAACCGTGTATGCGTGCCAGTTCCTCGATCAGGTCTTCTTCGATGGCAAGATCGAAGCGGTAAGTCGGCGGTGTAACCTGAAAGACATCCCCCGCCAAGGAAAAATCGAATTGCAGGCGGCGAAATAATTCGGCGATTCTGGCTTCACCGAGATCTATGCCCAGCACTCTCCGGGTCCGTTCCACGCGAAGGCGGATGGGGTCGCGTTGCGGCAACTTGCCTCTGATCTCGGTAATCGGCCCCGTCCCACCGCCGCAAATATCCAGGATCAAACCCGTTGCGCGCTCCATCGCATCGCGCGTCGCGCCAAAATCGACGCCCCGCTCGAAGCGATACGCTGAATCCGAACTAAACCCTAGGGAAAATGATTTGCCGGAGATCACCTCTGGGCTGAAAAAAGCGCTTTCCAGAAATATATCGGTTGCCCCTTGAACCACTCCACTTTCATTCCCACCCATGATACCGGCAAGCGCCAACGGCTTGACCTCATCCGCTATGACCAGCATGCCAGGTTGCAGCATAAGGTCTTCGCCGTTCAATAATTGGAGCCTTTCGCCGGGCTTGGCATAACGTACATGAATTGAGCCCCTGAGGGCACCCGAATCTTTGCGAGATCGAAGGCATGGAGGGGCTGACCGATCTCCAGCATCACGTAATTGGTTATGTCCACCACAGCGTTGATCGAACGGAGGCCGCGCGACGTTCCAGGCGACGAAGTCTCCTTTATTGAGGGGTTGGAACATCGAGAGAAACGCCACGTACCACTCTGCCACAATAAAGCGGACAAGCCTCCGGCGCATCTACGTGTATCGCCAGGATTTCATTGATCTGACCTGTAATCGGCCTGACGTTAACGGCTTGAGATTTTCAGAAGTAATCGCCGCCACTTCCCGAGCGAACCCCTAACCCGAGGCAATCGCCGCGATTGGGTGTCAGCTTAAGTGTAAGGATTTTATCTTCGAGTTCGTAATAACGCCGGAAATTAGCACCGGTTGGCGCATTGTCCGGAAGCAGCAGCAAGCCCGCTGAGTCTCTCCAAACCCAGTTCTCTGGCTGAACATAACATGCCGGCAGATTCGACTCCACGTATCCTCATCTGCTTGATGACAATATCAGCAAGTTCCGCGCCGGCTAGTGCGCATGGCACCTTTATCCCGGCACGAACATTAGCTGCGCCACAGACGATTTGTAGTGGTTCACGACTCCGGCGAATCCGTGTTGACCTGACAAACGTTAAGGTGATCCGCATCTGGATGTCTTTTCACTGACAGCACTTCAGCCACCACCACCCCGTTAAAGGCGGCGCAACAGACTCAACAGCCTCTACTTCAAGGCCCGCCATGGTCAGCGCCTGAGCAAGATCTGGTGGATAACGGCGGATTAACGAAAGTGCGGAGCCAGTTTCTGAAAATTTCATTTGAATCTGTTTCTTACCGGGAAGAGGCGGTCCATGTCCTTTAATTCATTTTCCTGAAATCCGGAGCTACGAATTTTCGCTGTTGGGCGATTATCCTCTCCGCCTCGCGCCGATTCTGTTTGCGCCGATCGCGTAACCTCGTTGCTCTCAAAAATATTTGCAGGAGTATGCCGCCATATACCGGGGCATGTTTACCTCTTTGGTGACAACTTGGATTACTGAATTGAGTTGGCGAGAGTTGGCAATTTCTGAATTCCCGTTGTTCTTTCAATTAAATTGCTTCAAAAATCGCAAATCATTCTCGAAAAATAACCGCAAATCGCTCACGCCATACCTCAGCATCGCCAGCCGCTCTACCCCCATACCAAAAGCGAAACCAATATATTTCTCGCTATCTATGCCAACATGCTTAAAAACATTCGGATGCACCATGCCACAACCCAGTACTTCCAGCCAGCCGGTATAACTGCATACGCGACAACCGCTGTGGCACATCACGCAGCCGATATCCATTTCAGCAGAAGGCTCGGTAAAAGGGAAAAAGGAAGCACGGAAGCGCACCGGCAAATCGTCACGTTCAAAAAATGCTGCATAAATCTGCCAGTACGCCTTTTAGCGCAGAGAAATTGGCATTTTCATCCACCCATAGGCCTTCTACCTGGTGGAACATGGGAGTATGGGTCAAATCGGAGAGTCGCAACGGTATACCCGTCCTGGCGCGATTACCTTTAAAGGGGGCTGCTTGCTTTGCATATAACGGATTTGCACTGGCGAAGTATGGGTACGCAGCAAGTGCCTGTTGTTTTCATCATCGACGTAGAAAGTATCGTGCATCGCACGAGCCGGATGGTTCTCCGGAATGTTAAGTGCAGTGAAATTGTAAAAATCGGTTTCGATTTCAGGACCTGACGCTACAGCAAAACCAATTGAATGAAATAATGACTGGATGCGTTCCAGGGTAAGTGTTATCGGATGCAGACCGCCCGTTCCCAAACCGCGTCCGGGCAGACTTACATCCAGCGCTTCTCCTATTAACTGCGCTTCGAGTCTTTTTTCCTGTATCGCATCACGGCGGAGGTTAAACGCTGCTTCCAATGTTTCCTTTGCCTGGTTGATGCGATCCCCATCGCGGGTCGCTCTTCCGGGGAGAGTTTGCCCAATCCCTTCAATAATTCGGTTAGGCTGCCGTTTCGGCCGAGATAGCGCGCCTTTGCCTGCTCCAGTTCACGGCATCGTCCATACCATTAAACAGATTAATGGCTTCACTTATAAGGTGATCCAGATTATTCATAAAAAACGTTCAAATAGGATGGCTTACCAGATCTCATACAAGAAAAAGGAGGCAAGGCATTTCTGCCTTTAACCTCCTCGCACTATTTTTTGCTATTATCGCTATACGGCCAGGCTGGCTTTGGCCTGCTCAACTATTTTCGCAAAAGCCGGCTTATCAAATACGGCAATATCAGCCAGCACCTTGCGGTCCACCTCAATCGCAGCTTTTTTCAAGCCGTTCATGAATACGCTATAGGATAAACCACATTCCCGCGCAGCAGCGTTGATACGAGCAATCCACAATGCCCGAAACTGGCGTTTCTTCTGGCGGCGATCGCGGTATGCATATTGTCCCGCTTTCATCACCGCTTCCTTGGCAATACGATAAACGTTTTTGCGGCGGCCGCGATAGCCTTTCGCCAAATCCAGTACTTTCTTGTGACGGGCGTGAGCCGTTACACCACGTTTTACTCTTGGCATGGCAGTCTCTCCTAGGCGTAGGGCATCATGGCGCGCACAGACGGCACGTCACTGCAATGAACACCGACGGTTCCTCGTAACTGACGCTTGTTTTTCGTGGTTTTCTTGGTAAGAATATGGCGTTTGAATGCCTGTGAGCGCTTGACGCTGCCGCCTGCTCGCACCTTGAAACGCTTTGCTGCACCACTCTTGGTTTTCATCTTTGGCATGGCATTACTCCTGCTTTAACATGACGCCGGGTGTTTCCTGACCGGAACACTTTAAGACCCGGAAATCACTTGGTTTTCGAATCGCAATATCACACCGGTGCCCACTTTCGCGTTATCCGATTCACGCTTGGATAAGCGGTCCTGCTACCCTCTTTCCAACTTCCAGCTTCCAGCGCTACAGATGGTCAGGCGAGTTTCCGTCCTTAATCGGGGGCTACATCAGTTTCCGTAACCACCTTTGGCTTCGCTTCCTTTGGCTTGACTGCTACTTCTCTTTCGGGGAGATAGCACCATCACCATTTGCCGTCCTTCCATCCGGGGAAAACTGCTCAACCACCGCATGCGGCTCCAGATCATCCCTGACGCGTTCAAGCAGACGCACACCAAATTCCTGATGCGCCATTTCACGTCCGCGAAACCGCAACGTGATCTTGGCTTTATCACCTTCTTCAATAAAACGGATCAGGTTACGCAGCTTGATGTTGTAATCGCCATCGTCCGTGTTAGGCCGGAACTTGACTTCCTTGATCTGGATCTGCTTCTGCTTGAGCTTGGCTTCGTGTTTTTTCTTGCTCTCCTGATAATGAAACTTGCCATAATCCATCAGCCGGCACACGGGGGGTCGAGCCGCGGGGCGATTTCAACCAAATCGACCCTCGGCTTCCTCCGCCAAAGTGTTGGCCGCCGCCAGCCGCGACTATGCCTATTTGCTCTCCATCTACACCAATCAAGCGCACTTCGGGCGCATTAATCTCCTGATTGATACGGGCTGCTTTTTCTTGAACTATAGTAATTCCCCAATGTGTTAATAAATTAAACCGTCGCCGCCGCTCTCAGGCATCTCTGCTTGAACCGTTCTATCAGCATCGGCAAAGACATCTGACCCGAGATCGGAGCCTACCCGGGTTCGTACTGAAACCGTTTGCGCAGCTACTTCCTTCTCCCCCACGATGATCTGGTAGGGTAGCTTTTGTAAACTATGTTCCCGTATTTTATAAGTTATTTTCTCATTTCTCAAGTCCGCGCACGCCCGTATGCCGTTATGCTTGAGCTCTTCGGCTACTTTCCGGGCGTATTCTGCCTGTCCCTGAGAAATATTCAATACTACCGCCTGGTCCGGGGCAAGCCAAAGCGGCAAGGCGCCCGCATAATTTTCCAGGATAATGCCAATGAAGCGCTCCAATGACCCGAGAATCGCCCGATGCAGCATGACTGGCACCCGACGGGAATTATCCTCGGCCACAAATTCGGCATCTAATCGCTCCGGCATGGAAAAGTCAAGCTGGAGAGTACCACACTGCCACAAACGGCCAATGCTGTCCTTGAGCGAAAACTCGATTTTTGGTCCATAGAAAGCGCCTTCGCCGGGTTGCAACTCCCATATGAGCTTCTTATGATCCAATGCGGCTTGTAATGCGGCTTCTGCCTTATCCCACTGCTCCTCCGAACCCACGCGTTTTTGAGGGCGGGTTGAAAGCTTCACCAGTATCTCATCAAAGCCGAAATCGGTATAAACCTTCTGCAACAGATCAATAAATTGTATCACCTCACCCTGTACCTGGGCCTCGGTGCAAAAAATGTGCGCATCGTCCTGAGTAAATGCCCGCACTCGCATAATGCCATGCAAAGCGCCGGATGGCTCATTACGATGACACGAACCGAATTCGGCCAGGCGCAACGGCAAATCCCGATAGCTTTTCAGTCCCTGCTTGAACACTTGGACATGACCAGGACAGTTCATGGGCTTGACCGAAAATTCACGCTCTTCCGATTGAGTGATAAACATGTTTTCGCGGAAATTTTCCCAGTGCCCTGACCGCTCCCATAGACCTTTATCCAGTACCGAGGGTGTGCGAATTTCGAGGTAACCGTTATTGCGGAATATTTCCCGCATGTACTGCTCTATCTCCTGCCATATGATCCAGCCCTTGGGATGCCAGAATACCATACCCGGCGCTTCTTCCTGAATATGAAACAAATCCAGTTGCTTGCCGAGTTTACGGTGATCACGCTTTTCCGCTTCCTCAAGGCGACGCAGATAGGTGTCCTGATCTTCCTTTTTGGCCCAGGCGGTGCCGTAAATTCGCTGTAACATCTCATTGCGCGAGTCGCCGCGCCAATATGCTCCCGCAAGCTTCATCAGCTTGAAAACCTTGAGCCTGGATGTGGCAGGCACATGCGGCCCCCGGCATAAATCGGTAAAATTTCCCTGGGAATAGAGCGAAACTTCCTCATTGCCGGGAATGCTCTCGATGATCTGCGCCTTGTAGTGCTCGCCCTGGTTCTTGAAAAAATTGATTGCCTGGGAACGTTCCCAAACTTTGCGCTCGACTTTCAGATTGCGCGCGCTGATTTCACCCATACGTTTTTCAATTGCGGCCAGATCATCCGGCGTGAATGGACGATGAAAGGAAAAATCATAATAAAAGCCATCCTCTATCACGGGCCCAATGGTTACCTGTGCTTCCGGAAACAGCTCTTTCACTGCATGTGCCAGCAGATGGGCGCTGGAATGACGGATAATTTCCAGCCCTTCCGCATCCTTTTCAGTAACGATCGTCAAGTCGCTATCAGTTTCGATGCGGGCTGGATATATCCACCAGCTTGCCATTCACTTTGCCGGCCAGCGCGGCTCGAGCCAGTCCTGCGCCAATCGACGCCGCGACGTCGCCTACCGTCACCGGGTGTTCATATCTGCGCTCAGACCCGTCCGGTAAACGAATGACAGTCACGACTTATTCCTTTTTTAAAGATATGAAAGTAAAGAAACGAAGAAATTTTACAGTGATCGTGGTTCATTCACTACTCACGACTGCAATAACCTATTTTCCCATAGATTTGGGTCCGTGCCCAATCCTGCCTCATCCAATAAAACAGAGTCATAACGAGCGGAATAAGCGGCTTTGGTCCTGAATGCGGAGCAATTTCCGTAGAGGGAACTGCTCCGGCCCTGAAAACCCGGGGAAAACTGAAAAAAGGAAGAAAAGAAACCGCTGCAGCTTGTCAAACTTGGGGAATCGCAGCGAAAAAGTGACTGGTGAGGACAGATTTTGCGGATTTTGAAGGCCAATAGTTATTCTATTGGCGGAAAAAGCGGCGAAATATGAACCGGCCAGACGTTTTTGCGGCCGATTTCCTTTAAGTCCGACAGGCTGTCAGGGACGTGTGCGTTGGGTAACCGCGGATGTTCAGCAGATCCGTTGCATTGTAGCTGCCCTGCCGGGATGGGCCTGCTGCGCCTTCTTTCAGCGCCATCCCCGATCCGATGCTCCACCGTAGGTGGGAATTACAGGCTGGCCTCGCGCTTGAGTACTTCCTCAATCCTGAGATCCACCTCCGGCTTGCCGCCAAAAACGGTTCCTACCTTCTTTTTGTCAAGATGCTCCAGATTCGGAGACATAGGCCTGAGCCGGTAATGGAAAGAATTTAACTTCTTGCACCAGCGCAGACGCGTTTTTCATGTAGAACTCGATAAGCTGCCTGACTTCGGGTCGCTCTGCCGACTTGATGTTTACGTAAATGAAAATAGGGCGGGACAAAGGCTGGTAACTCTCTTCCTCCACAGTTTTGGCGGAGGGAATGATAGCCCCTTTACCCGCATCGATGGCAACAGCCTTCAGTTTTTTCTTATTTTCGGCATAGTAGGCAAAACCAAAAAAACCGAGGCCGTTCTTGTCGCTGGCCACTCCCTGCACTAATACGTTGTCATCCTCGGACGCGGTAAAATCCCCACGGCTCGATTTGGCCTTACCGACGATGGCTTCCGTAAAGTAATCGAAAGTACCCGAATCCGCACCCGCGCCGTAGAGCTTGATCGTTTCATCGGGCCATGCCGGGTTCACCTGACTCCATTTGGTGATTTTACCCTGTGCCGCAGGTTCCCATATCTTCTTCAACTCTGCGACGGTAATCGTGTTGCTCCAGCTGTTCTTGGGATTCACTACCACGGTCAGCGCATCAAATGCGATCGGCATTTCGACATATTGAATGCCGGTTTTTTTGCAATCGTCCATTTCCTTTTTGAGAATAGGGCGCGAAGCGTTGACGATATCTGTCTCACCACGACAGAATTTCTTGAAACCCCCGCCAGTCCCTGAAATGCCGACTGTGACTTTAACTGCACCTTTCGTGTCCTTCTGAAAATCTTCGGCCACTGCTTCAGTAATTGGATAAACAGTACTGGAACCGTCGATTTTCACAATTGCATCAGCCCCTGCAATGCCGTTGATACTGATCAGTCCGGCAAATACGACAGACATTCTCATTTTATTGCGATTCGGTAATTTCAACATTTCCCCCGTTTACTTGTCAGATGATCAGATATTGCGTTTTTGGAGCATCAGTCATGCTAGGTCATTAGTATTACGGTCTTGTGACATTCCTTGTGAACCTGACAGGTTCTTGCGGGCACGACCGGATACCTCGCATCCATGGCACCTGCTTTATCGACGTTTCATTCCACTGCAGCGTTTCGCACGATATCCGCTATTTTTTCCGCCCAATGTTTAACCTTCTGTTTGGATCTCACCCTCGACCATCACTCGTATCAGAGGTTCTGTGCCTGATGGGCGCAATAGCACGCGGCCGCTATCGTCAAGATCGCGCTCGGCTTCTGCCTGGGCCGCTTTGATCGCCACGTTGGCACGCGAATCGAACCCCTTGGGGACCTTGACGTTAATCAACTGTTGAGGATATAGCGTGACGCCATGTGCAAGCTCCGGCAGCGTTTTGGCGGAATCTCTGATGGCATATAACACTTGCAACGCGGAAATAATGCCATCGCCGGTGGTATGTTTATCGATGCAAAGAATATGGCCAGAGCCTTCGCCGCCCAGTTGCCAGCCTTCTTTCTGCAATAGCTCCAATACATAGCGGTCGCCGACGTTAGCGCGAGCAAACGGGATATCCAGTTTCCTTAAACCGTTTTCCACCGCGAGATTAGTCATTAATGTTCCCGCTACTCCGCCCTTGAGCAACCCCTTCTGCTGGCGATGCTTGGCAATAATATAGATCAGCCGGTCACCATCGTAAAGCACGCCTTTTTTGTCAGCCATGATTACGCGATCACCGTCACCATCAAGCGCAATGCCAATATCGGCCTGATGCAGCCGGACCGCTTCCTGCAGGGCGGCACCATGCGTGGCGCCGCATTCGAGATTGATATTGAGGCCGTCGGGCTGCGCGCCGATGGCAACGACATCCGCACCCAGTTCATGCAGCACCGGGCCAGCAATTTGATATGTCGCACCATGAGCGCAGTCAACCACGATCCGCAAACCGCGCAAATCGAGATGATTCGGAAAGGTGCTTTTGCAGAATTCGATGTAACGCCCTCTGGCGTCATTGACCCTGCGTGCTTTCCCGAGCTGCGCTGACGGCATCGATTTGATGGGCGCCTTCAGTCCTGCCTCTATCGCATGCTCGGTCACATCGGGCAACTTCGTGCCCGATGCGGAAAAAAATTTGATGCCGTTGTCTTCGAACGGGTTATGTGAAGCGGAAATGACTATGCCCGCCTGCAGCCGCAGGGCGCGAGTGAGGTAAGCTACCGCCGGCGTCGGCATAGGCCCGGAAAGCAGCACATCCACTCCTGCGGCGGAAAGCCCTGCTTGTAAAGCCGATTCAAGCATATACCCTGATATGCGAGTGTCCTTACCGATCAGTACCGCTGGACGTTCGCCCTTGGATAGATGCCATTCTGACGACGCCAGGACGTTACCGGCAGAATAACCAAGGTGCATAACAAATTCGGGCGTGATAGGCATCTCTCCTACACGCCCGCGTATGCCGTCAGTGCCAAAATATTTTTTTGTCAATTGAATGCTCCGTGGATAGTTACAACCCAGTGGCAGCGCAAGCGCCACCCTGCAGTTTATTGTCGTTGCTCGATAATATTATAAACCGCTAGCGCATCCCTGGTTGCTTTTACATCGTGTACCCGCACAATTGCCGCACCCCTCGCCACTGCCAGCAAAGCGGCGGCAATACTGGCGTGAACGCGGTCATCCACCTCGTTGCCGGTTATTTTCCCCAACATTGCCTTGCGCGACAACCCTACCATTACCGGTACGCCAAGATCGGTGAAGCGGTCGAGGTGGCGCAGCAACTGGATATTATGGTCGTGCGTTTTACCAAAGCCAAAGCCAGGATCTATCACCAACCGCTCACGCGAGATACCTGCGGCTTGCGCCGCATTGAGGCGCTGCTGCAGAAAGGTTTTCACTTCCGCCACCACATCATCGTATCGAGGGTTGATTTGCATGCTGTGCGGGGCGCCGCGCATGTGCATGAGGCATGCTGCCACGCCTCCGGCCGCAACCGCTTCTAGCGCACCTGCTGCCTGTAGCGCATTGACATCGTTAATCATGGTGCGCCCGCCTTTATCGACGCACGCATCACCTCCGGCTTGGATGTATCGACCGAAACAGATACGTTCATGCCGGCCAAAGCCTCCACTACCGGAATGACGCGGCGCAATTCTTCTTCCACACTTATGTAGGTGCTGCCGGGACGGGTAGACTCGCCGCCCACATCCAGCCAGTCCGCCCCCTGTTCAATCAGACATGCCGCATGGCGGAGCGCATGTTCGGTCGATCCGCACAAACCTCCGTCAGAAAAGGAGTCTGGCGTTACATTGAGGATCCCCATCACGAGGGCGGCGACCAGGATGATGCGCGTTAAATTGCGGGAATGGGGGCACGGAAATTTGGCGGTATAGCCGTCAATTGGAAAATGAAAAAGGCGGGACGAGCCCGCCTAATTCATTTTGTTCAGCTTGGGAATACCTTAACGCTTAAACTTCCTGAGCTGGCGTCGCTGTTGGTGCTGGCGCCGTCGGGCGGCGTATTGTCCCTGGGCGGCGTCGGCGTAGATTTGCTAGGCTTCGGGGCCCGGGGTGGACGGCCTTCCATTATATCGCCGATCTGATCAGAGTCTATGGTTTCCCATTCCAGCAGGGCTTTGGCCATCACCTCGATTTTGTCGCGATTTTCCTCGATCAGCTTGCGCGCCAATGTGTACTGCATATCAATGATACGGCGAATTTCTACGTCCACCTTCTGCATGGTGGCTTCGCTGACGTTCTTGTGGGTGGTAACGGAGCGGCCGAGAAAAACCTCTCCCTCATTCTCGCCATATACCATTGGACCAAGGGAATCCGACATACCCCATTGCGTAACCATACGCCTTGCCATTTCCGTAGCGCGCTCAAAGTCATTGGATGCGCCCGTGGTCATCTGCCCCATGAATACTTCCTCGGCAATACGTCCGCCAAACAAGACTGCAATGTTCTGCAGAATTTCCTCGCGATCCATGCTGAAGCGGTCTTCCGTCGGCAACTGCATCGTCACGCCTAGCGCGCGTCCTCGCGGAATGATGGAAACCTTGTGCACCGGATCGGTTTTAGGCAGCAACTGCGCCACTACCGCATGTCCGGATTCGTGATAGGCAGTATTGCGCCGTTCGCGCTCCGGCATCACCACGGAGCGACGTTCCGCACCCATGAAGATCTTGTCCTTTGCGCGCTCGAAGTCGTCCATATCCACGAGCCGCTTATTGCTACGTGCCGCAAACAGCGCTGCCTCGTTCACCAGATTGGCCAGGTCGGCACCGGACATCCCCGGCGTACCTCGCGCGATGATTTCCGCATGCACATCGGGCGCGATCGGTACCTTGCGCATATGTACGTGCAGTATTTGCTCGCGCCCACGAATGTCGGGTAGCGGTACCGTTACCTGCCGGTCGAAACGGCCAGGACGCAATAGCGCCGGGTCAAGCACATCAGGCCGGTTGGTAGCAGCAATCACAATTACGCCGGCGGTTCCCTCGAAGCCATCCATCTCGACCAGCAGTTGGTTCAATGTTTGTTCCCGCTCGTCGTTCCCGCCGCCGAGACCCGCACCGCGTTGACGGCCGACCGCGTCGATTTCATCGATGAAAATAATGCAGGGCGCGTGCTTCTTGGCTTGCTCGAACATGTCACGTACTCTTGCCGCACCGACACCGACGAACATTTCCACAAAATCAGAGCCGGAAATACTGAAAAACGGAACTTTGGCCTCGCCCGCAATTGCACGAGCCAGAAGAGTTTTACCCGTGCCCGGACTTCCCACCATTAATACACCACGGGGAATCCGCCCCCCCAGCTTCTGGAACTTGCTGGGATCGCGCAAGAATTCGACCAGCTCGGAAACCTCCTCTTTGGCCTCCTCGCAACCCGCCACGTCAGCAAACGTTACCTGATTGGTGGACTCGTCAAGCATGCGTGCCTTGCTCTTTCCGAACGAGAATGCACCACCACCCCGGCCGCCACCCTGCATTTGGCGCATAAAGAAAATCCATACGCCTATCAGTAGAAGCATCGGGAACCATGAAACGAAAATGTTCATCAGCAGCGAAGGCTCTTCTTCCGGCTTGGCATCAATGATGACACCCGCCTTCAGCAGGTCGCTTACCATCCAGGGATCCGAAGGCGTGTAAGTAGTAAACCGCCGGCCATCGGATTTGGTGCCTTTCAGCGTTCGCCCTTCAATGGTCACCTTGGCAATCCTGCCCTGCTTTACTTCGTCGATGAACTGCGAATATTCCATCGGTGCCTGTGCCGCCTGTCGGGTGCTGAACTGATTGAACACCGTCATCAGCACCAAAGCAATCACAAGCCAGATGGCCATGTTTTTAATGAGATTGTTCAAGATAGCTCCTTGGCTTGCGCCGTCAAAATCCTTGAATGCTTCATTCTAAACCCATTTCGAGATTTATAATAGCCAGCCTGCCATGGCTCTATAGCATTTCGTAAACCCGGTGTTTCGTAAACTCGCCTGCATATCATTTGCTTTCGGTTCAAATGCTCATCTCCGCTTCCCCATCCCCAGCAAATAGAGTTTCACTGCTGCGACCGCGGGATGCCTCAGGCTTACGTGTTATCACCCGACTGAATGTAGCACGCATTGCGCGTAAAAACTCCTCAAAACCGGAACCTTGAAATACTTTGACGAGAAAATTACCATCAGAGTTCAATCGCTCCACGGAAAATTCCAAAGCAAGCTCCGCCAGATACATGCCACGCGCTTGATCGCGTTACTCCTATGCCCGTTATATTAGGTGACATATCCGAAATTACAAGGTCAAGAGGATATTTCCCAAGATGTATTTTCAGTTCCGCTAAAACGGACGCTTCGGTGAAATCGCCTTGAATGAATGTGACCCCTGGCAAAGGCGCCATTTCCAGCAGATCCAGCGCAATCACCCTGCCTTTTCCAGCCAGTTTTTCTGCCGCCACTTGCGACCATCCCCCCGGAGCCGCACCCAGGTCTACCACTGTCATGCCAGGCCGAAGCAAATGATCACGCTCGGCGATCTCGATCAGCTTGTAAGCGGCACGTGAACGGTAACCTTCTTTTTTTGCCTGCTTTACAAAAAAATCATTCACATGCTCTTTCATCCAGGCTTTGCTGGTTTTGGCACGTTTCATCGCGTAAAATGGACGGTTTTCGGAAAATCTCATGTTAACACTCGCACTCGCTCGTCGACGAGCCCTCAAGGCGCTTGCCCATGCCATCAAGCCAATTGTCTGGATAGGTGGAGCAGGTCTGTCGGAAAGCGTTATCCATGAACTGGATCAAGGACTCAAAAGTCACGAGCTGATCAAAGTCAAAGTATCGGGGGATGAGCGGGAAACAAGAAATGTCCTGCTGGAGTGAAATCTGCGAACGGCTCGGAGCCGCTCCTATACAGCATATCGGCAAGATACTGGTGATCTATCGTCCCAAGCCAGAAAAAACAAGCTCACCTGACACTACTCCTCTTCGCAATGAGAAGAAGTCACGCCGAAGCCAGACAGGGTTTACCGGGTGGTATCCCGAACTGATACGTTACTGCGCATCGCCCATCGAAAGATATGGATATAGCAATGCTCAAACATATCTCACGTCAAGAATCTCATACTCGCGTAATCCACCCGGCGCCATGACTTCGGCCACATCCCCGGGGTACTTGCCTATCAGCGCGCGAGAAATGGGGGAACTGATGGAGATCTTTCCCTCTTTGATGTCGGCTTCGTCGTCCCCGACAATCTGGTAAGTCACCGTCGTCGCATTGGCCATGTCCTCCAGATCAATGGTTGCGCCAAATACACAGGCGCCATCGGCATCAAGCAATGTCGGGATCGATGATTTGAGCATTGGAAAGCTTGCTCTCCAATTCGGCGATACGTCCCTCTATAAAACCCTGCCGTTCCTTGGCAGCTTCGTATTCGGCATTTTCGGAAAGATCACCGTGAGCGCGGGCTTCTGCAATCGCAGCGATAACAGACGGACGCTGCACGGTTTTCATTTCATGCAATTCGGCGCGCAGTTTTCCCGCGCCGATTACTGTTAATGGGAATTGTGCTCATAGACTTTTATCACCACCTGTTTTTGTATTCGATTCGTTGATCGATCTATTTTGCTAAATTTGCGGCAGGTCCGTTCCCTGCGCCTTAAACGGCACATCCCCATCTCCATGAAAGGATGCCGTGGCCTCACTCCTCGCAATCCGTGAAGTGTTTGTAAACTGTAGGCCTGCAACTCCTGCATGTTTGCCATGCCAATGCAGGCAGCGCGTGCGCCTGCCAGCGTAGTGTAATAGGTTACCCTTGCCTGCAACACGGCATGACGGATCGAGTAAGAGTCGTGAATCGCGCTCCGCTTGTCTTCCACAGTATTGATAATCAAATCCATCTCACCGTTTTTGATCATGTCCACTATGTGTGGACGCCCTTCCGCCATCTTGTTTACTGGAGTTACGGCCAGCCCCGCCAAGCTCAGCACTGTTGCAGTACCACGGGTAGCATAAAGCGTGAACCCCAGTTGCGCAAGATTGCGCGCAATTTCCACCACGCGGGGCTTATCTGTTTGGCGGACGCTGATGAAGACTTTACCCGAGAGCGGGAGTTTTACGCCGGCGGCCAGCTGCGACTTCACAAACGCTTCGGCAAACGTTTGCCCCACTCCCATCACTTCGCCAGTAGACTTCATTTCGGGTCCGAGTATGGTATCCACCCCAGGAAATTTTATAAAAGGAAAGACAGCTTCCTTTACGGAATAATAGGAGGGAATGAATTCCTTGACCACACCCTGGCGTGCAAGCGTTATCCCCGTCATGCAGCGCGCAGCAATTTTTGCCAATTGCAATCCAGTGGCTTTGGATACGAAAGGCACGGTACGAGAGGCTCTCGGATTTACTTCCAGTACGTAAACGGTATTACCCTGAATGGCAAATTGCACATTCATCAATCCTACGACCTTGAGCGCGCGCGCCATTGCCGAAGTCTGGCGGCGTAGCTCATCCTGGATCGACAGCTGACAGACTGAAAGGCGGCAACGAACATGCCGAATCGCCTGAATGCACACCGGCCTGCTCGATGTGTTCCATGATCCCCCCAATCAGCACGGCTTCGCCATCGCAAATCGCATCCACATCCACTTCTACGGCATCGTTCAGAAAATGGTCCAGCAGCACCGGTGAATCGTGCGAAACCTTCACCGCCTGGTGCATGTACCGTTCAAGATGTGCTTGCTCATGGATGATTTCCATGGCTCGCCCTCCCAGTACGTAACTGGGACGAACCACCAGCGGATAACCGATTTCGCCGGCAGCGGCAATCGCTGCTTCCGCATTTCGCGCGATACGGTTTGGTGGTTGTTTCAGCCCAAGCTGATGCAGCATTTTCTGAAAACGCTCCCGATCCTCGGCACAGTCGATCATGTCCGGGCTGGTACCGATAATCGGGACCCCGTTAGCCTCGAGATCGCGCGCAAGCTTCAGCGGCGTCTGCCCGCCATATTGCACGATGACACCCAACGGCTTCTCCACCGCGACGATCTCGAGTACGTCCTCCAGCGTCAGGGGCTCGAAATAAAGCCGATCCGAAGTATCGTAATCGGTCGAAACCGTCTCGGGATTGCAGTTGACCATGATAGTCTCGAAACCATCCTCACTTAAGGTCAGCGCTGCATGAACACAACAGTAATCGAATTCGATACCCTGACCGATACGGTTGGGGCCACCCCCCAGTACCATAATCTTCTTCTTATCGCTCGGCAGCGCTTCACATTCCTCTTCGTAGGTGGAGTACATATAAGCAGTACGGGTAGCAAACTCGGCGGCGCAGGTATCGACCCGCTTGTATACCGGGCGCAAGCCGAACTGGTGTCGCCGGGTGCGAACTGCCTCCTGTGTCACATTCATCAACTTCGCCAGCCGCTGATCGGAGAAACCGCTACGTTTCAGTTTACGTAATGCCTGCAGATCAAATGTATCCAGAGGTTTTCCGGAAACGGATTGTTCCTGCCTTACCAGATCTTCGATCTGGGCCAGGAACCAGGGATCGATGCGCGTATGCTCGTGAATTTCATCAAAAGCCATGCCGCAACGAAACGCGTCGGCAACAAACCAGATCCGGTCCGGGCCCGGATCAGCCAGTTCGGCTGCGATCGTTTCAATATCCGCCGTTTTCTCATCCAATCCGTCTACGCCGATCTCCAGTCCACGCAGGGCTTTTTGAAAAGATTCCTGAAAAGTTCGCCCAATCGCCATGACCTCGCCCACCGACTTCATCTGTGTGGTGAGGCGATCATTGGCCTGGGGAAATTTCTCAAAAGCGAAACGCGGTATTTTGGTGACGACATAATCGATGGAGGGCTCGAATGATGCCGGCATCGCCCCGCCAGAAATGTCGTTCCTGAGTTCATCCAGCGTATAACCCACCGCGAGCTTGGCCGCCACCTTGGCGATGGGAAACCCCGTCGCTTTCGAAGCCAGCGCGGACGAGCGCGATACCCGCGGATTCATCTCGATTACGAGCATGCGGCCGTCCTGCGGGCTGATAGCAAACTGCACATTGGAACCGCCTGTTTCCACCCCTATTTCGCGCAATACCGCGATCGATGCATTACGCATGATCTGATATTCCCTGTCGGTCAGGGTTTGTGCCGGCGCTACGGTGATGGAATCCCCGGTGTGCACACCCATGGGATCGAGGTTTTCAATGGCGCAGATGACAATGCAATTGTCTTTCGTATCGCGTATTACCTCCATTTCGAATTCTTTCCAACCGATGACCGATTCCTCGATCAACAATTCCCGCGTAGGCGAAGCTTCCAGTCCCCGTTCGCAGATATCCAGAAATTCCTCGCGGTTGTATGCGATACCGCCGCCGCTGCCACCCATGGTAAATGACGGACGAATAATAGCTGGATAACCCACCATTGCCTGTACCTGCAGTGCTTCCTCCACGCTATGGGCAATGGCGGAACGTGCCGAACTCAACCCGATACGGGTCATTGCCTGCTTGAATTTCTCGCGATCCTCGGCCTTGTCGATAGCGTCGCGCGAAGCACCGATCAACTCGACACCGTATTTTTGAAGCACGCCATTCTTGGCCAGGTCGAGAGCACAATTCAATGCCGTCTGTCCGCCCATCGTCGGCAATAACGCATCCGGGCGCTCGATGGCGATAATCTTCTCCACCATAGGCCAGATAATGGGCTCGATATAGGTGGCATCCGCCATTTCCGGATCGGTCATGATGGTTGCAGGATTGGAATTCACCAGGATGATGCGATAACCTTCCTCCCGCAACGCCTTGCACGCCTGGGTACCGGAATAATCGAACTCGCATGCTTGCCCAATAATGATAGGCCCCGCACCGATAATAAGGATGGATTTTATGTCGTTACGTTTAGGCATGGTTGCAGTGAAATTTTTGGGGTGACGTCGATACGCTGCTTCAGGAAGCTCCGGCTAAATTCCATAAGAAGCGCGTTTCAGCAAAATGGGGATAATCGCAAGGCGCATTACGGGTCGCAACCGGATCATTCTCCCTCTGGCGACGCCAAGGAATACAATGCCAGTGAGCGCCCGTGCCGGATCTATTCAGGAGTCCCTTTCATATTTGTGTTTCACCCGCTTCTTTCCATCAATCCGATAAATTTATCGAATAGATAATCCAGATCGTGAGGTCCCGGACTCGCCTCAGGATGTCCCTGAAAGCAGAATGCCCGCTGGCCGGTCAACTCGAACCCCTGCAAGCTGCCGTCAAATAACGACAGATGCGTAACACGTGCATTCTTTGGCAGGGTATCGATATCCACCGCGAAGCCGTGGTTCTGGCTGGTAATCGCTACCGTTCCACTGTCCAGATCCTTCACGGGGTGATTAGCGCCGTGGTGGCCGAATTTCATCTTTATGGTCTTGGCCCCACTCGCCAACCCCAGCAGTTGGTGCCCCATGCAAACACCGAAGATGGGTACTTCTTCTTCAAGCAATCTTCTGATTGTGGCAATTGCGTAATCGCAGGGCTCCGGATCGCCAGGTCCATTGGAAAGAAATACACCGTCGGGCCGCAGTGCCAGAATCTCGTCAGCGATGGTTTGAGCAGGCAATACCGTAACCTTGCAGTGGCGTTGCGCCAATTTGCGCAGCATGTTGCGCTTAACGCCAAAATCCAACGCGGCGACATGAAAGCGGGGGTTCTTATCGACCTGGTAATCGCACCCCAACCTCCATTCACCTTCGTTCCATTCGTAAGGCTGAGTGCAACTCACGACCTTAGCCAGATCCATTCCCATCAGCCCGGGAAATTCCCGGGCGTGTTTCAGCGCTTCAGCCTCATCGGGAAAACCCGCCATGATACAGCCTGACTGCGCACCTTTTTCGCGCAAGATACGCGTAAGCTTGCGCGTGTCAATATCCGCAATCGCCACCACGCCATGTTGCCTGAGGTACTCCGGCAAGGTCTGGGTCTGTCTCCAATTACTTGAGACGAGGGAAAGATCCCGGATCACCAGGCCCGCGGCATATACGCGATCGATGTTGCCGGATTCCACATCATCCGGATTAGTACCCGTATTGCCGATGTGTGGATAAGTCAACGTAATGATCTGCCGGCAATACGAAGGATCAGTCAGTATTTCCTGGTAGCCGGTCATGGAAGTGTTGAATACGACTTCACCCGTACTGACGCCTTCGAGGCCGATGGATATGCCGCGGAAAACGGTGCCGTCGGCGAGTGCGAGCACGGCATGCGGACGTTGTGACACGGGAGACTCCTGCGAATGAGACAAGACATGAAAATGGGACAAGCTGTCATTGTCCCATTTTATAAGTGCGAGATTATACTTCGAAAAGCGGCTTCAATGAAACTGCCGCCGTATCATGTGACCGCGAAGGCGTGAGCAGCATACCTGGCACAGGATTAATCGCGTAATCCCAGCACATCCTGCATATCAAACAATCCGCTCTGCCTGTCGGCAAGAAATCGCGCAGCACGCAGCGCGCCTTCGGCGAAAGTTGCGCGACTGCCAGCCTTGTGTGAAATCTCGATGCGCTCGCCTGTCCCTGCAAACATTACGATATGATCGCCAACGATATCTCCGCCGCGCACGGTGGCGAAACCAATGGTGCCAGGCGCCCGCTCGCCGGTATTGCCTTCGCGTGCGTAAACCGCAATTTCGGAGAGCTCTCTGCCAAGCGCCCTTGCGATCACCTCGCCCATCTGCAACGCAGTGCCGGACGGCGCATCAACCTTATGCCGATGGTGCGCCTCAATAATTTCTATGTCGTAACCCGTGTTCGGGTTCAATGCCTTGGCCGCCGTCTCCAGCAGTTTGAAAGTAACGTTCACACCCACGCTCATATTGGGAGCAAATACAATTGATATGTCTTTTGATGCGGCTTTGAGTTCTTCTTTTTGTTCAGCCGAAAAACCGGTCGTGCCGATTACCATTTTAACCCCCGCCGCACGGCACGCCGCCAGGTGCGCAAGCGTCCCTTCAGGCCGGGTGAAATCAATCAGCACATCGGTTGCCCGCAACCCGGGAGCAATATCATCGGCAATGGCAACACCGCACGGCGCACCGGCCAATTCACCCGCATCCCTTCCGAGAAATGGGCTACCGGTACGCTCCAGCGCGGCGCTCAATTGCATGTCCGGGGCCTGGGCGATAGCCTCCAGCAAAGCTCGCCCCATCCGGCCTGAACTTCCAGCGATGGCAATTTTCAATGTCGTCATTATTCTAAATCCGGCGGTTGAACGGAAGGAGCGAGCTCACCAAAAAAGTGAAGCTCGCGAAGCACGAAAAATCCTTTTCGGTTATAGCGCTTAACTGAAAAGAGCCGAAAAATGAGCGATTAACTGCCGGATTCCGATTATCTCAGGAATCTTTTTTCGGATCGCCCAAGGGGATCCTATTCTTTCGGCAGGTCTGCTTCCATATTACCCATATCCGCTGCTGGCGACGGCACCAGCCTGGGACCGCGTTTTTCCGGCTCCGGAAAACTTGAAGCTTCATTCACGTAGGGAATTCCGCTCGACGCAGCCATACTGGTGGCAGCCGCCGTTTCGCCCTGGGCGGCGATATCGCTTGAACCTGGAATACCGGTTTCCCCTCTATTGGAAGGGGGAGTATCGGTCACTGCGTAAGTCGTGGCTCGGGAACCTTCCTCTTTACTCGACGCAGGGATATCGCCGGGTACTTGATCAGCGCCCTCCTTCCTGGTCATTTGAGTGCTGCTTTCTTCCTTGACCACGGGCCTGGTTGACTCACCCGGCATGGAAGGCTCGGTTGACGGCGGCTGAACAAAAGCAAGCGAAGGCGTAAAAGTGCCATTTGTGCTCACCAGTTTATCGCCTTCAAAAAAAACTGCCAGATGTCTTTGCTCGACCAGCTTTCCCCTCTGCTCGAGGCGATATACATAATCCCAGCGGTTTTCATGGAAAGCGTCACTAATCATGGGAGAGCCCAGCGCAAAGCGTACCTGCGACCGAGTCATGCCGGGCTTTAGTTTGTTCACCATTTCCTGGGTAATGACATTCCCCTGCTGGATTTCGATTTTGTAGATCAAAGATGGAACAGACGAACATCCGGCGAGCAATAGCAAACCGACCAACGTGAGTATTCTTGCGCGCATCGCGACGACGTAGGTTTCCAAAGCGAACTCAACGTTATATGATACAGCAAATAATCTAACGGATGGATATAGCTATGAGCAAGCCAAACAATCTCAAAACCATGGGCTTGAAGGCCACGCTGCCGCGCCTTAGAATACTCAGCTTGTTCGAAAGCAGCGCGGTACGCCATCTCTCGGCCGAGGATGTTTACAGAACCCTCATCGGAGAAGGGGAAGATATCGGTCTCGCCACCGTGTACCGGGTGCTGACCCAATTCGAGCAGGCAGGATTGCTCGAACGCCACCATTTCGAAGGCGGCAAGGCAGTGTTTGAACTTGCCAGCGACACTCACCACGACCATCTGGTTTGCCTGCAATGCGGCAGAGTGGAAGAATTTTACGACGCTGAAATCGAGAAGCGTCAAATTAAAATCGCCAAAGATCGAGGCTTTGCCATACATGAGCACTCGCTTTCACTTTACGCGGATTGTATTAAACCTGCTTGTCCGCATCGAAAAACCGAAGAAAAGGGCGGGAACGTGAAAAGTTGAGGTTAATTTTTTTCTGAAGCGCGCAGATTCAGGCTATAGTTATGCACTTGAACGCTCCGGATATCGATTCTTTAGCCCGGAAAACGCTTAGATTCGGCTTGCACCATTTACGGTCTGCTGAATTTACCGTGCTCCTCGTCCTCAACTGATTGGGGCAATCTGTTCGATAAATCGACTTTCCGGGCATACGCGGTTATCAACCTGCCATGCCCCCGCTGACCCCTTAGCAAAGCAGTTGACCAACGACCGCCTAAACATTACTGTTCAGCTTTTATTCATATATTTTTTTGCTGTCACTCAACATTGGAAATTCAAGAAAGCATGAGCACGGAATTGACGGGCGCTGAGATTGCAGTGCGTTGCTTGCAAGAAGAAGGGGTAGACTATATTTTTGGCTACCCCGGCGGCGCCGTACTGTTCATTTATGACGAATTGTTCAAGCAGGACAAGGTCAAGCACGTGCTGGTGCGGCATGAGCAAGCGGCGGTGCATGCAGCGGATGGCTACGCTCGCTCCAGTAATAAGGTAGGGGTGGCGCTGGTGACATCCGGACCCGGTGTGACGAACGCCGTGACCGGTATCGCCACCGCTTATATGGACTCGATTCCCCTGGTCATCATCAGCGGGCAAGTGCCAACCTATGCCATCGGATTGGATGCATTTCAGGAAGTGGATACCGTCGGCATCACACGTCCCTGCGTTAAACATAATTTTCTGGTTAAAGATATCACTGAACTGGCCGCGACCATCAAGAAGGCGTTCTATATTGCTTCCACAGGCCGCCCTGGGCCGGTGCTGGTGGATATTCCAAAGGATGTGAGCCAGCAGAAAACAGAATTTGATTATCCCGCGAACGTCACCATGCGCTCCTACAACCCGATCACAAGGGGACACGCCGGACAAATCAAAAAAGCGGTACAACTGATACTGGAAGCCAAACGTCCGATGATCTACGCGGGCGGCGGCGTCATCCTGAGCGACGCAGCGCCGCAACTGACCGATATGGTGCGAATGCTGGGTTTCCCCTGCACCAATACCCTGATGGGATTGGGTGGTTATCCCGCAACCGACAAGCAGTTTGTCGGCATGCTGGGCATGCACGGCACCTATGAAGCCAACATGGCGATGCAGCATTGCGACGTGTTGGTGGCCGTGGGCGCCCGCTTCGATGATCGAGTCATAGGCAACCCCAAGCATTTTTCCAATGAAGACCGAAAAATAATACACATAGATATCGATCCTTCATCTATTTCAAAACGTGTGAAGGTGGATATTCCCATTGTCGGCAACGTCTCCGATGTCCTGGACGAGCTGATAAAATTAATCAAAGCGCGCAAGGAAGAATCCGATCAGGTCGCTCTCGATGCGTGGTGGACGCAGATCGATTTATGGCGCGCACGCGATTGCCTCAAGTATGACCGCGAAGCTCGATTATCAAGCCGCAGATGGTGATTGAAAAACTATACGAGGTAACCGGGGGCAATGCTTTCATTACCTCGGATGTGGGCCAGCACCAGATGTGGGCAGCCCAGTTCTATAAATTCGACCTGCCGAGGCGGTGGATTAATTCCGGCGGTTTGGGAACCATGGGCTTTGGTCTTCCGTCAGCGATGGGCGTGCAGTTTGCCCATCCCGGGGAAATGGTGGCTTGTGTTACCGGCGAGGCCAGCATCCAGATGTGTATTCAGGAACTGTCCACCTGCAAGCAGTATAACCTGCCGCTGAAGATCATTAATTTGAACAATCGTTACATGGGGATGGTGCGGCAATGGCAACAATTTTTCCATGGGAATCGTTATGCTGAATCCTATATGGATGCGCTGCCAATTTCGTCAAACTGGCGGAGAGCTATGGCCATGTCGGCATGCAGATCGAACGGCCCGGCGACGTGGAAAGCGCGTTGCAAGAGGCCTTCAAACTCAAGGACCGGCTGGTATTCATGGATTTCATAACGGACCAGACCGAGAATGTTTTTCCCATGGTGCCTGGCGGAAAAGGCCTCTCCGAAATGATTCTGGTATAAACAATGCGACATATCATTTCTCTCCTGATGGAAAACGAAGCGGGCGCGCTTGTCTCGCGTCGCCGGCCTGTTCTCCTCTCGTGGCTATAATATCGAATCGCTTACTGTTGCCGCCACCGAAGATTCGACCCTGTCGCGCATGACTGCTGGTTACCGCCGGGTCCGACGACGTAGTCGAGCAGATCACCAAACAATTGAACAAACTGATCGAAGTGGTCAAAGTCGTGGATCTGAGCGAAGGCGATCATATCGAGCGCGAACTGATGCTGATGAAAGTGCGGGCGGTAGGAGAGGACCGCGAGGAGATAAAACGCATGGCGGATATTTTTCGTGGCCGAATCATTGATGTCACGGATAAATCCTAC
>CAWKMH010000093.1:0-3725 GCA_963850515.1 uncultured beta proteobacterium | reverse complement strand
GAACGGGACTGCATGCGTACTGGAGAAACTGTTGTCATTGGAGTGCGAAGTGTCGGTTATCGTATCGCGCGGATTCGATGGCGAGGTAAACACTTTTCCCGTATCGGAAAACCAACATCGTAACGGCATACTCGATATCAGCATTGTTCCAGCCAGGGTATCTGAGCCTGTTGTTCAGAAAGCACGTGAAATTGCGGTTCGGGTTGCGGAGAAACTCGATTACCGTGGCGTATTATGCGTGGAATTCTTTGTGCTTGCCGATGGCAGGTTGCTGGTGAACGAAATTGCTCCGCGTCCCCACAATAGCGGCCATTACACTATTGATGCCTGCGCCACCTCCCAGTTCGAACAACAGGTGAGAATACTTTGTGGCCTGTCGCTAGGCAGCACCGCCATGCATGGGGCGGCGGTGATGGTGAATTTGTTGGGCGATCTATGGCAGCAGGGGGAGCCGGAATGGGAACAGTTACTGCGGTATCCCAATGTCAAATTACACTTGTACGGCAAGCTTGACGCTCGGCCAGGACGAAAAATGGGACACTACACCGTGATTGCCGAGACGACTGAAGCTGCGTTGCAGCTTGCGCTGGAAATCAAGCAATCGCTAGAATCGCCGGCATCGTGCCGCTATATGAAAATAGTGCTTGCATAGATACAACCATGAGTAATCAACCTGTGCTATTTGAAACATCGATACAAAGCCTGCCTCTTTTGCATCGGGGCAAGGTACGCGACATCTATGCGGTGGATGAAAACAAGCTATTGATTATACAGACAGACCGGCTTTCCGCATTCGATGTGATCCTGCCGACGCCAGTGCCGGGCAAGGGAAGAATGCTGACTGCGTTATCCGGCTTCTGGTTTGAAAAACTCGCTCACATAATCCCCAACCACCTCACCGGCATTTCACCAGAATCTGTTGTAGCAGAGGGTGAGCGAGAACAGGTAGCCGGCCGTGCGTTTGTGGTGAAGCGGCTGAAGCCGTTGCGGATAGAAGCCATCGTTCGAGGCTACGTCGCGGGTTCCGGATGGAAGGATTACAAAAATACCGGCATGATCTGTGGCATCACACTCCCCCCCGGGTTGCAGGAAGCCGCCAGACTGCCGAGTGGAGCAATCTTTACGCCTTCGACCAAAGCTGCGCAGGGAGCGCATGACGAAAACATTTCTTTTGCCGAAGCAGAAAAGCTGCTGGGTAACGAGCTTGCTGCGCAGGTGCGCGAAAAGGCAATCGCTCTGTACACGGAAGCAGTGGATTATGCGATTACAAGAGGCATTATTATCGCCGATACCAAGTTTGAATTCGGCCAGGATAACGCGGGCAGGCTTTATCTCATAGATGAGGCGCTTACTCCCGATTCTTCCCGCTTCTGGCCGGTCGACCAGTATGCGCCAGGGAAAAATCCACCCAGCTATGACAAGCAGTTCGTGCGTGACTGGCTCGAGACCCGGGACTGGAACAAGAAAGCCCCCGCTCCTGCGCTACCGTCCGATATTCTTGCAAAAACTGCCGAAAAATATGAGGAGGCGCTAAAGCGCCTGGTATTCAGCGCTTGACGCTGAGCGCTACAGACTCATAAGTTACCGGTTGCTAAAAAAGCCCAATCAACATCTTCGTTCCCAGCAAATAAAGCAGCACCACAAAAATCCGCCTGAGCGTCGTGGTTCGCATGCTATGCGTCATTTTCGCGCCTAGCGGCGCGGTCAGCGTACTGGCCAGCACCACCCACCCCAATGCGGGTAAATAAACATATCCCAGGCTATATTCCGGCAGCGGTTGTGATTGTGCCATGCCATTAGCGATATAGCCGATGGCTCCTGCCACAGCAATGGGGAAGCCTACCGCGGCCGCCGTGCCGATAGCATGTTGCAACTTGACATTGCAACTGGAAAGAAAAGGAACCGTCAGCAAGCCACCGCCGATCGCGACAAAGCTCGAAATCACACCGATTATGCTGCCCGCCGCAAACATCCCCGTACGTCCAGGGAGCTTACGGCTGGGTTTGGGCGTAATTTTGAGCAGCATCTGGGTAGCTGCATAAATAGATGAACACAACAAAAAAAATACTGAGAATCCGGCTGGGCAGCATGCTCACCAGCGTGGCACCGCCGAGCGTGCCGACGATAATTCCCGGCGTTATATATTTCACGACCCGCCAGTTCACCGCGCCGTGAAGATGATGGGTACGAAGGCTGGAAACGGAAGTAAATATGATGGCAGCCATCGTGGTGCCGAGGGCTAGATGGAGGATACGGTCGGGAGGAAAATGTTGCGCACTGAAAATGAAGGTGAGTACCGGCACGATGATCAACCCGCCGCCGATACCCAATAGCCCGGCAAAGAAGCCAACGACCGCGCCTAATATCAAATAAACCAGCCACCATTCCACGTTAAATTTTGCGGAGATTGATGTTTGGTTTCAGCATTTCCAAACGGCTTCCAGTTTGACGGGTCCTCTCCAGCCGGGCCATTATAAAATTCCCACGATGAAATCCCATTCTGCTGGATCCACCGGTGTAATGGACAGACGGCTACCCTTCTGCAAAATACGCAGGGTGGCTAGTTCAGGATAACCCCTTAGTTCCTTGATGCTGACGAAGCGGGTCTTTTTGACGAACCGCACGTCAACGTTGAACCAGCGCGGGTTCTGCGGTGTCGCTTTCGGATCGAAATATTTACTACCGGGATCGAATTGCGTAGCGTCCGGGTAGGCGAGCTTGCTAACCTCGGCAATACCGGCGATCCCCGGTTCCTTGCAGCTCGAATGATAGAAAAAAACCCGATCGCCGACGCGCATCTGATCGCGCATGAAATTGCGTGCCTGGTAGTTACGCACCCCATACCAGGTGACAGTTTGTTGGGCCATTGCGCCAAGGTCGTCAATACTTACGTCGGACGGTTCGGATTTCATTAGCCAGTAACGCATGTCAGTTCCTTGTTGTTACTATAAAGTTTCAAGAGTGTTCAAACCTGGATAATTCATTAGGCTGCTCTACGAGCCTACCCGAGTGCTGGCGGTCAGTTTGCGGCCATTTTCGCCGGGGTGGCGGTTGGTTTCCGCGATACGACCAAGGGAACGACGATATGGTCATGGCTTTGAATTGCCCGGCCATGAATTGCAGGGAAGCTGCACATTACTCTCCAGACTCCCTGCTAAACTGAATGATGCTTGGCCTCGACAGTACGCCTCAGGTTGAACGCGAGGAGTTTTCCCAGCCGTTCGTTGCCCACCGGCCCCCTGCCGATCCGCTGGAGCATGTCGAAATCCGGTGCTTTGTTAATTGCGACCATGCAGGGTCCGTTGTCAAGCAGGGCGACATCCCAGCCGATCAGCACCTGGTCAGAGAACGCGCTGCCATGGGCATATCGGACCAGATCGATCAGCTCAGGCCAGTATGGAAGCTTGCGATGCAGAATCTGCGCGCCGTTTTCGTAATACTGCTCATACCATCCATCCACGGTAGACCCCCAGGCCCCACAGGTGGCCCTCCCCAACTCGCCGGTATGAATATCCACATTGGCCGCGATTCCCCCTTGTATGAAAATTGTCGACGACGGCGGTGCTATTTTGCGCCATGCGAAAAACCGCATTGGTAACTTCGAATTCGCCTCGCTCATTACGGCAACTCATCACCCGGATCGTTGCAAGGGTGCCATTGCCGAGGTCGGCGATCTCCCTGTGATTCACGAGCCGTGGCTGCAACAGGAAAGCTCTTAACAATGA
>CAWKMH010000092.1:0-27828 GCA_963850515.1 uncultured beta proteobacterium | reverse complement strand
GAAGCCGTAATTGTACTGCTCTGACCTTGTCTGCCTATCGCAGTTTTTTATCCTCGTCATAGAAGCCGACTAGAAGCGCGCCCAATCATATCCTGGAGCCTTGCGGATCGGTATATCGCCAAGCATGAGGTTATTCCGTGTCATCAGCGGTCCCTGTCCGACTCAATCGGTGGCTACTCGGCAACATGCAACCTCCCGAGGAATGGTTGCAGCGCGCATTTCAATATCCCTACCTGTAAAATTCTACAGCTATTAAAACTCATCAATATGTAGTCTCATAGGACGGTCATCAACCATAAGGAGTGAGGCCAGCAATGGCAATTGTTTTCAAAAATGCTGTAGCAATCAGATGGATCAAAGAGCAGCGCCAACTACGACAGATGAATCACTGTTTGCCGGAGCAGATCTGGCGTTAATAGCAAAATAATTCGCAAGGTTGCCGGGCTTGTCTCCCCGGGTACTCCGGTAGTAATGGCGAGCTCGATGCCGAAACATTTAGTCAGTCTCGATCGCAACCTATGGCTCAGGCCAAGACTGATTTGGCGCGCCCCAACCCTATCTCATTAATGCAGGTCGAGGACCGATAGAGCGTCTGGCGGCGGCAATCTTTGTAACCTGTTCTATTTCCTATACAGAGTGATTCACAAGCAGTGATGGATAACCAATACCTGGTTTTTATTCTCGATAATCAGGGGTATGCCCTGCATCTGTCTACGGTGGACAGCGTCGCGCGTATGGTTAATATAATCCCGTTACCGGGTGCACCGAGCGTCGTGCTTGGCGTCGTTAACATGCGGGGCCGAGTTATCCCTGTTGTCAATGTCCGTCAGCTTTTTAAGCTGCCAAAGCGTGAGGCCTTGCTGACTGATCAGCTGATTTTTGCGCATACCGAACGGCGTCCTGTGGCGCTGATGGCGGACGCAGTAACGGGAGTCACTGAAGGTCTGGAACATCGCCTGATCTCAACAGATATTATCCTTCCGGGAATCAAATATCTAAATGGCGTTATCAAACTCGAGGATGGACTGGTTTTTATCCACAATCTTGGCGAGTTCCTTTCCTTGGATGAAGAAAAGGCTTTGAATTTGGCGCTTGGTACCACCTGAGACAGATATGCAAATCACCTTTCCCCATCTGCTGCTCTCACAGCTAAGCGAATTGCTTGAGATGAAGATGGGTTTGTATTACCCGGAAAAGCGCTGGGATGATCTTGAGCGCCGAATTGCATCCGCAGCACAGGAGCTTGGCATGAGGGACACCGAATCAGGAATCCTCCAACTCCTTTCCAGTTCCCTGACGCGCCGACAGATCGAAATACTTGCTCGTCATTTGACCGTCGGCGAGACTTATTTCTTCCGGGAGCAGAGAGGTCTGGATGTACTTGAGGGACGTATTTTTCCCGAATTGATGCGCATGTGCAAACGCGGCAACCGAAAATTACGATCTGGAGCGCGGGTTGCTGCACAGGCGAGGAGCCCTACACCATTGCTATGCTTCTTGATCGCTTGTTCCAGCATGACGGGGAATGGAATGCGACAATCCTGGCTACTGATATCAACCCCGCATTCCTGGACAAAGCAGCGGAGGGTCTATACAGCGAATGGTCTTTTCGGGCTACACCGGACTGGATTAAGGAGCGTTACTTCAAACGAAAAAAAAATGGACTATTCGAGATATTGCCGCATATCCGAAAAAGGGTGACGTTTTCCTACCTGAATCTGGCGGAGGACGTGTATCCCTCAGTCGCCAGTAACAGGAGCGCGATGGATATCATCTTCTGCCGGAACGTACTGATGTATTTCAGTCCGGAAGGAGTTAGGAGAATTGGACAGAACTTTCACCGGTCTCTCGTGAGTAATGGATGGCTGGTTGTAAGCCCGGTGGAGATGTCCGACGATTTCTTCCCCCAATCTAAATCCACGGCGTTTCCCGGGGCATTTCTCTATCGAAAAGTTGAAAGCCCTGAGTCGCGGAGAAATATGGTTGAGTACCGCTTTTGGGCGCGTTATCAAATATCTCACGCAGGGTCCAGAAACCTTTAACGCACACGCCTGGTGTCCAGGGTCGGTTCACAACCTCCACCCTCAAACGCTCGGCGGCGGCAGAATTGCCTGTGGTAACTGACCTGGTTGAACAACCGCTTACTGCTCACCGCGTTACAGACCAGCCAGAGAGGAGGAGTTTGAGGTGCTTTGCCAATCAGCCCGTTTCTATGCCAATCGAGGCGATCTCACCAAGGCTGTCAAACAGTGCGAGGAAGCAATTGCGGCTAATAAACTTAAGCCTGCAGCCTACTATCTCCTGGCAACAATTCAGCAGGAATTCGGACAAGCGAAGGACGCAATGCAGTGACTGATGAAGACGCTATATCTTGATCCTGATCTTGTGCTTGCCCATTTTGCTTTGGGTAACCTGTGTTTGTCGCAGGGCAAAAGCCGGGAAGCAGAACGTCATTTGGACAACGCATTATTGCTGCTGAATGGATACTCATCCAACGACATTCTGCCGGAATCAGAGGGGTTGATCGCCGGCCGACTCACTCATTTCATTACCTCTATAAGAACAAGTAAATTCGCCGGATTATCAGGTAATAAAGAGCAAAGCATTGACAACTAAACGCGCAGTGTTTCCAAAAAAAGAAACCGGTTCGTACGAGTTTTCTTGAGGTCGAGCGGCGGTTGAATTCTCCACGGGCAACAGTCGAACGCATTTGGGTACCTTCCATTGAAGAAACTCAGCAGATCCTGCAAATGAGGGCATTGGCACTGGCACAGGAGTTACCGGCTCAAGAGGTACGAAACGAAGACATTGAAGTCAGTGGAATTTATTCTTGGTTATGAACGCTACGCCCTCGAATCGCGCTATGTCACTCAGGTCGCTGATGTGAGGACATCACGCCGCTGCCCTGCACCCCTGGCTTTATTCGCGGCATGGTCACCCTGCGCGGGGAGATATCTGCCGGTCATTGACCTGAAGAAGTTTTTCGAACTGCCGGAGAAGGAATTGCGTGGACGCAACAAAGTTATCGTACTGCAGTCGGGAAAAATGACGTTCGGCATTCTGGTGGACGAAGTCCTGGGCGCCCGGTCTATCTTGGCAATCGACATTCAGCATCTTTACCCACTCCTATGGGCATTCGTAAGAAATACTTCAAGGGAATAACCCCTGAGCGACTAGTGGTTCTTATGCGGAAAATCTTCTCATGGATGAAAGCATCGTTGTAGATGAGCAAGTAGCCGAGTAGAGAAGTATCGAAATGGGTGAAAACACTGAATTTAAATGACAAAACGAAGTTTTGAAAGGACAGCATGACCATCAGTGAAAAGATAATTGGAGGGTATTCGCATCATACTGGCGCTTGCTTGCACTCTCCACCGCGGTCGCATTCTATGCGCTCGGCCAGACACAGGCTACCTACGATCATTTCCTTCGCGTAGACGAGCGACTGATGGAGAGCGCGAATGAATTGCGGATTGCTGGGCTTGCGCAACAAACCTATGTTCGGGGTATTTTGCTTTATTCGGAGCTGCAGAAGACCAACCAGGTGCTCCTGCAAGACAATGATCGCCAGTTCAAGCAAATCCTCGAAAAAATTCGACAGCTAATGAGTGGAAACAAGGGGGACAGCCTACTCGACGAGCTCGAATCCCTGCACCAACAATTGGACGAGGCCCAGCAACAAGCTGTCCGACTCTCGTTTGAGCAAAAACCCGAGGAAGCGCTCGCCTTCGTGATTAATACGTTCCGTCCGCTGAGCCTTGCATTTATAGATAAAGCCAAGCGTTTCTATGAGAAACAATCTGCGATTCTGGAAAGTAGAAAAACTGAAGCCATGGAGAAAGTGAGGTCTTATACCACTGCATTGGTGGCTGTTTCTTTATTTACTGTTTTAGTCGGACTAACAATCGGCATTCGCCTGAGCCGCATGATTACCGGACAGCTCCGGGAGAACATCGCCCAACTTGCATCGTCTTCAGCAGAGATTCTTTCCACCACTTCCCAGGTTGCCGCTGGCGCAGCCGAGACCGCAGCCGCAGTAAGCGAGACAACCGCTACCGTGGAAGAGGTCAAGCAAACCGCATTAGCTGCAGAGCCAGAAAGCTAAATATGTATCAGATAGTGCGCAAAAAGCTTCCAATATCTCCGAGGCTGGACGTAAATCGGTGGAGGAGGTTATTAGTGGGATGAATCGCATCCAGGAACAGATGGAATCCATAGCCGAGACTATCGTGCAACTCTCGGAACAGAGCCACGCCATTGGCGAGATTATCGCTACGGTTAACGAGCTGGCTGAGCAATCGAATTTATTGGCGGTAAATGCTGCCATTGAGGCAGCCCGAGCCGGGGAGCAAGGTGCGAGTTTTGGTGTGGTTGCCCGGGAGATAAGAAGCCTGGCTGAACAATCCAGACAAGCGACCGCGCAAGTACGCAATATTCTGGGCGATATTCAGAAGGCGACCGGTGCTGCGGTACTCGCGACAGAGCAGGGCAGCAAAGCGGTAGAGGCGGGCGTCAAACAATCTACTGAGACTGATCAAGCAATCCGCTTGCTCTCCGCCAGCATCAGCGAAGCGGCCCAGGCAGCCACTCAGATTGCGGCATCAAGCAAGCAACAAATGGTCGGCATGGACCAGGTGGTGATGGCCATGACTAATATCCAGCAAGCGAGCGAACAGAACGTGGCAGGTACCAGGCAGGCAGAATCAGCGGCACAAGGTTTGTATGAGATGGGGAATAAATTGAGTGTCCTCGTAGGCAGCAAGAAATGACCATTTCGTAGAGGAAGCGGAAAAAGTCCATGCCTGACAAAAAGGATGTACTTTTGGAAAGGCTCCTTGCAATGTTTCGCATCGAGGCAGAGGCCCACCTGAAGGATATATCGTCGGGACTGCTCGCCTTGGAGGGAAAACCTGTGATACCCCAGCGTTCGATATCATTGAGAACATGTTGCGGTGCGCACATAGTCTCAAAGGTGCAGCACGAGCAGTCAACCTTGCCCAAGTCGAGGAGGCCTGCCGTTCTCTGGAAAATGTATTCTCTGCACTGAAAGATAAAAGTCTTGCCGTATCGTCATCGCTCATCGATCGGCTGCTCAGGACGGTCGATGCCCTAGGAACGCTCGTTTCAGGAAATGGCAGTATGGCTGAGCGGCAAAAGCCGTTGTTGGCTACAATAACCCGACAGCTCGATGAAACACTGAAAAGTCCCATAAAAGAAGGGCATACGGGCTCCTCGTTATCGCAGGCTGCATCACCTTCATCTTTGCTTTCCCCTGATGAATCATCCGCAACCCGTGCCGACGTAAGTGCATATTTGCGGACCTCTGCTCCGAGCCATGCATCTGCAACAATCAGAGTGCCTACCGTAAAACTCGAAAAGGTTCTGCGTCAGGTTGAGGAATTGTTGCTGCCGTGCCTGACAGCGCGACAACGGGCTAAGGAGCTAAGGCGAAATCACCACGACACTTGCCACATGGAAGAAGCAGCGCCTGCAAATCCAGTCGGCAGTCCGCATTATTGATCGCGAGTTGACATCCAGCCTCAAGGATAGCCCCTTCCGAGGACAACATGGGCTCCCGAAGCTGCTCAAATATCTGGATGCGGAGCCGCTTCAAATGAAAGCGCTTGAGGAGCGGCTGGTGAGATTGCAGCGGACTATCGAACAAGACCAACGCGCACTTGCTGGCATGACCGATTGCCTGATTCAGGATGTCAAAGAAATGCAATTACTGCCTTTCTCGACGTTGTTGGATATTCTGCCACGATTCTCCCGCGAGCTGGCCCGCGAACAAGGCAAGAGCCTGGAGTTGGTGGTTCGTGGCGGCGAGATGGAAATTGATCGGCATATCCTGGAAGAGATGAGAGATCCTCTTGATCCATCTGGTGCGTAATTGCATCGACCACGGTATTGAACAGCCTGCAGCCCGGTTGGCTAAAGGTAAGCCTTCGTCGGGAAAAATCACCTTCGCATGCTCGCAAAGCGATAGCGGTAAGGCGGAGATACTTGTGACCGATGATGGTGCGGGGATCAATGCAGCGATGGTAAAAGCTGCAGCTCGCAAGCTTGGCGTAGTATCCGAGGAGGAGATGGAACAGCTGGGAGAGTTCGAATTAATGACGCTGGCTTTTCAATCCGGGGTAACCACCAGCCCCATCGTAACCGATATCTCTGGACGCGGGCTCGGACTCGCGATTGTACGCGAAAAGGTTGAAGGTTGGGTGGCAGCATCATGGTCACGTCCAATGCTGATACCGGAACCATTTTCCGTATCTTACTGCCGTTAACGCTGGCAAATACCCGCGGGGTCCTGATTTATGCCGGGGGACAGCTTTTTGTTATTCCTTCAACTAGCGTTGAACGGGTGCTCCTATCGCGAATAGCGAAATTCGGACGATGGAGAACCGTGAAACGATTCTGGTTGACGAACAACCGTTTCTCTGGCCAGGCTGAGTGACGTACTGGAATTGCGTCCTCACATTGCCAGAGGTTGAACCGCGCACCACACCAGCTGTAGTTCTCGGCTCAGGTCTCGGCCGTGTTGTATTTCTGGTGGAAGAGATTCTTGGTGAGCAAGAGATTGTAATCAAAGGACTCCTCCGGCCATTGAAGCGGGTAAGAAACATCACAGGTGTATGTGTGTGGGGACTGGCCTTTTGGCCCCGTACTCGATGTGCCTGATCTGCTGAAATCGGCGGTAAAGCGGTCGGCCGCAGTACGCGTTCCTACTCGCCATTTATCGGCTGAAAAGCATGAGGCGTCCAGTGAACAATCTATTTTAGTGGTGGAGGATTCCATTACTGCGCGGACGCTGCTCAAACATATACTGGAGTCGGCAGGCTATCGTGTGACCACAGTCGTCGACGGGGTTGATGGATATACCGCTCTTAAAACAGGCACTTCGACCTGGTAGTCTCCGACGTTGAAATGCCACGAATGGATGGCTTTGCTCTGACAGCCAAAATACGTGCTGACAAGCAATTGTCGGGGCTGCCTGTGGTATTGGTAACGGCATTGGATTCACGGATCATCGTGAGCGAGGCATTGAGGCTGGTGCGAATGCATATATCGTGAAGAGCCGCTTTGATCAAAGCAATTTACTGGAGGCATCCGACGCCTTGTCAGCATCAGCAGCATAAGCCGTGATTCCTTCCCATGATAAAGTTTTAGTAGTGGAAGATTCACCTGTAGTGCGAGAGTTCCTGGTTTACATTCTCAATTCGGATCCTGACATCACGGTTATCGCCACCGCTGGTGATGGAGAGGAAGCGCATCGATGTTTTGCGCAGCCATCGGCCTGACGTAATTACCATGGACATCCATATGCCGAAGTTGAATGGGCTGGAGGCAACACGGCTGATCATGGAGACACAGCCGACTCCCATTGTAATCGTGAGCGGCAGTACCGATCCAGCAGAGGTTGGGACAACATTTGATGCGATCGATGCAGGCGCATTGGCAGTGTCTCGCCGGCCGGCCGGCATCGGCCATGCGGATCATGAGGCAACAGCTCGGAATATGATACAGGTCGTAAAACTGATGTCTGAAGTAAAGGTAGTGCGGCGCTGGGCACGTATGCGGGAGTCCTTCCGGACCCACGTTCCGGCAAGCACCTCTGCTTGACCGAGCGGTGCAAACAAGAATTGTCGTTATGGGTGCTTCAACGGGTGGCCCCCCGCGCTCGAAGCTATTCTCTCGGGCACTCCCAAAGGATTTCCCTGTGCCTATTCTAATTGTCCAGCATATGACTCCGGGATTCATAGAAGGATTTGTCCAATGGCTGAAGAATTCCTCCAGTCTCCCTGTTCATGTTGCAAGGCAGGGCGAATTGCCCCTGCCGGGACATGTCTATATTGCACCAGATGAATACCAGATGAAAGTAGGAAGCGAGGGGAGATTGTTTTGACCAAGGACGAGCCAGAGTATGGATCGAGACCTTCAATTTCTTGTCTTTTCCGGTCGGTTGCCGAGTGTACGGCCATGGTGCCATTGCCGGCCTATTGACGGGCATGGGTCGGGATGGAGCGGAAGAGCTATGACATCTGAAGGAGAAAGGCTCGATCACTTTCGCGCAGGACAAGGACAGTTCTGTCGTCCACGGTATGCCGGGCGAGGCCATCAAGCTAAATGCGGCGACGCTGATCTTGCCTCTGCAAAAGATTGCGGCAGTGTTGACGGATCTGGTAAACGATACGAGGAGAAATCAAGTTTGGCTCATGATATTTCAACCCACGATGCCCGGAAAGCCAAGATTCTTATCGCGGAGGACAGCCCCACCCAAGCAGAAAAATTGAGATATCTGCTTGAGGAAAATAACTTTAAAGTTACTACCGCAGGCGATGGCAAGCAGGCTCTTGCGGCAGCCCGGCAGTGCAAACCTGCATTGATTGTCAGCGATGTGATGATGCCGGAGATGGATGGGTTTGCGCTATGCAGCCGAAATCAAACGGGACGCGCAGCTCAAAGATATCCCTGTGATTCTGCTTACTTCCCTGTCCGACATCAGGGACATCATGAAAGGATTGGAATCCGGCGCTGACAATTTTATCCGTAAGCCATATGACGACCAGTATCTTCTTGATCGCATCGACTACCTGCTGATGAGCCACGAATTGCGCAAGAGCCAGAAGATGCAAATGGGGATGGAGATTTATCTCGGCGGGCAAAAACATTTCATCACAGCCGAACGGCAGCAGATCGTGGATCTATTGATTTCGGTCTACGAGGATGCGGTCCACCTCAATTATGAGCTAAATGCACGGCAACTTGAGTTGACGCACTCGAATCGCTTGCTCAATGGACTGTATCGGATAGCGGAAGGTCTTGAACCAGGCGGTAACCGAGCGCGAGGTCTGCGAAAAAGCGCTTGAGTACGCGATGGAGTTGCCCGGAGTCCAGGCAGGGTGGCTTTATCTATGGGATGCAACGGGCGCTTTCAGGTTAGCTGGCTGCGCGTAACGTGCCTGTATCATTAGCTGCGGAGAGCATCAGAAGCACTATGCGAATGCCGCCGTCTTTTGCTTTCGGGAGAGTTCAGCCACGCTCCAAAAATTTTACAGTGTGAGCGTCTTATCCAACATGGGGACCATGCCTCTCTCCCTTGCTACCATGCGAGCATACCGTTGTGGAGCGGCAATCAGAGCCAGGGTGTCATGAATCTTCTGGGCTTGGAACAAGACCAGTTCAAGGACAATGAGTTGGACACGTTTTATGGAGTCGGGCACCAGGTAAGCGTCGCACTGGAACGCGCCCGATTGCATGAACATATGGAAAAATTGGTGGAGGAGCGAACGGCGGCGTTAACAGCAGAGATCTACCCGACGCAAGGAATATGAAGCCAGGGTAGTCAGGCTCAACCGCATCTATAGCGTATTAAGTGGCATCAACACGACTATTGTGCGCGTCCGTGAAATACAGGAACTCTTCGACGAAGCGTGCCGTATTGCAACAACCCATGGTGAGTTTGTCTTTACGTGGATCGGGATGTTCGAGGCCAATACGGGACAAATTACGCCAATGGCTAAGGCGGGGCGAGGTGATGGCTATCTGTCCCGGCTCGATCTGGCCGCTGTGGTGGATGCGCCAGGGGGCTCCTGTTTGATAGGGGACGTGATCACCCATCTCAAACCCGCCATTTGCAACGATCTCAATGCCTACCGGCGAACGCAAAGCTCACACGTCCAACCGCCTGACGACGATTATCTTTCCATGGCGGTGTTACCCCTGACCCTTGATGGGCAACTTGCCGGCATCCTGGCGCTCTATGCACGGGAGACAGGATTCTTCGACGACGAGGAAATGACTCTGCTGATCGAAATGGCGGGAGACATTTCGTTTGCAATGGATCACCTGAAAAAAGAGGAGCGTATCAATTATCTCGCTTTTTTCGACGCTGTAACCGATCTGCCGAACCGAGCGTTATTTCTGGATCGGGTCGATCAGCGAATCCAGACCGTCTCTTCCGATCACAAGATGCTTTCTGTAATTGTCCTCGATATTGAGCGGTTCAGCAGTATTAATGAATCACTCGGCCATGGGGCAGGTGACAGTCTCCTGCGTCAGCTTGCAAAAAGGTTGAAGCAACTGCTTTCAGAAACAGACATTCTTGCCCATCTTTCTGCGGATTATTTTGCTATCGCGAGAACACATGAAGAGGAAAGCACTGATATTGCCCATATTCTGGAAAAGCTTCTGTTTGAGGTTCAGAACCAGCCTTTCCTGACGGCTGGGCAGGAATTGCGGGTTTCCGTCAGAGCGGGACATCGTCCTATCCTGCCGATGGCCGAGATACCGATACACTCTTGAGAAATGCTGAAACGGCACTGAAAAAGGCAAACTTTCTTCCGATAAGCACTTGTTTTACGCTCCCGAATTTCATGCCACGGGTTAAAGAAAAGCTGAAACTCGAAACCAAGCTGCGCCAAGCGCTGGAGCAGGAACAGCTGGTGCTGCACTACCAGCCCAAAATTGATCTTGAAAAGTGGAAAAATCAGCGGATTGGAGGCATTGATGCGCTGGCAGGATCCGGAAAATGGCTTGATACCTCCACTGAGACTTCATTCCTTTGCTCGAAGAAACCCGGATGATCCTGGAAGCGGGCCGTTGGGCGCTGAGCAAAGCGATATCGGACGCACAGAAATGGAAATCCTTAGGGTTGAATCCCCCAGAATTGCAGTGAATGTCTCGGCAATTCAGCTACAGCAAAAGGATTTTGTTAGTATGGTGGCGGATGTGCTGCGCAACGCAGGGGAAGTCTGCGGTCGGATTGCAACTCGAGATCACTGAAAGTGTAATCATGAACGACATAGAGGCTAATATCGAGAAGCTTAGCCTTATTCGGGATATGAATATTCAGATCGCTATTGACGATTTCGGTACCGGCTATTCTTCGCTCAGCTATATCGCCAAATTGCCAGTTAATGTCCTGAAAATTGATCGCGCTTTCATTATCAATATGAATACCAATCCAGACGATCTTAGCATCGTTTCCGCAATCATATCTCTAGCACATTCACTGCATCTCCGTGTTATTGCCGAGGGAGTGGAAACGATTAAGCAAGCCGATCTTTTGCGAAGACTTAAGTGCGAGGAGATGCAGGGATATCTGTTCAGCCCGGGCGTTACAACGGACAAGATCGAAGAATTCCTGCGTGAGAAGAAATCTCTTCCCGCTTGGAGTACTCAGCGGAGTTAGGGCTAATTATCTGTAGTAGTCGCGACTTCATCTGACAGTTACCCGATTTGACAGGTGCGATTGTCAGATCAGATTCAGTTGTTCAGTGCTGTGATTTTATAGGGTTAATCGTGACAGGAGGCTGGTCAGCCTATGCCATCGTCACCTTTGCGGCAAGCGCATGGAGCTTCGCATCAAGTTCCTTGGCGGCCGCGAGCAGTGGTTCATTTGTCTCAACGGCCATTAGCGATGAAGGCCTTACATATGTCAGGCTGCTTTGATCCTGGTCCTCTTCAATCACGATGAGTTCCACTGGCGCGAAAAGACCCGCCGTCAAATCATGACGCAACATAATGATGGCTAGCACTGGGTTTCCAATTATGAAGCGGAATACCTTCTTTTGAATGCCGACTTTCTTTATCCAGGCACCATGATTCAGCACGGCGAACAGAATGAACCCGCTGGGGCCCGCATGAGACTCCACTTCCGCCTTGTACGACTCCCAACTTTCACAGAGGCTGGTCAGCCTACGCCATCGTCACCTTTGCAGCCAGCGCCTGGAGCTTCGCATCAAGTTCCTTGGCGGCCGCGAGCAGTGGTTCATTTGTCTCGACGGCCATTAGCGATGAAGGCCTTACATATGTCAGGCTGCTTTGATCCTGGTCCTCTTCAATCACGATGAGTTCCACCGGCGCGAAAAGACCCGCCGTCAAATCATGACGCAACATAGTGATGGCCAGCACTGGGTTTCCAATTATGAAGCGCAATACCTTCTTTTGAATGCCGACTTTCTTTATCCAAGCACCATGATTCAGCACGGCGAATAGAATGAACCCGCTGGGCCCCGCATGAGATTCCACTTCCGCCTTGTACGACTCCCAACTTTCAAACTTTGCAGGAAGGTCGTCGATCATCAGTGGTTTTTCTCCGACGTCGGCCAGCAATGCCCGCACGACTTCGTCAAAAGATTTCTTGCTGTCGAACCTGATGCGGACGCCCTGGAAGGGGATTTCTTGCGGGCTGCCAGTTGTCATCGTGGTTCTCCCGCGGTTACGGCGCAATGATGATCTCCTTCCTCGGCAACCGCAATACGGTGAGCGTTGCGCTCTTGACATGAGCAACAGGCGTGCGATCAATCAACAGGCTGAGCAGTTCCGGGCGACTATAGTGGCCGCGCGAATCCATTTTTCGCTTACGCTTATCGATCAAAGAGAAATCAAGATCGGCAATCACCACGCCTTCACCGGAGCGCAGAGGCTCACCCATCAATTCGCCTTGCGGTGACACAATCGCGGTAAAGCAGCCACTAGAGATCGGGCCAATGGGGCACCCCGTGTCCTGCATGATCTGAGCCTGCTGATCGGCATTCAGCCAAGCGGTGGCGTTGACGACGAAGCAACCGGACTCCAGTGCGTGTTGGCGGATGTTTACCTGGGTCTGCTCGGAGAAGAGGTCGCCCCCGAACGATCCGGGATACATCGCAGAATGAATCTGCTCGCCATCGGCCATCAAGGCGTAACGGGCCAGCGGGTTGTAATGCTCCCAGCACGCCAGCTGACCGATGCGACCGACTGCGCTGTCGACAGCTCGCAGTCCGGAACCGTCGCCCTGCCCCCAGATCATGCGTTCATGGTAGGTCGGGGAAATCTTACGGCGGCGCTGAATCAAGGTGCCGTCAGCATCGAACAGCAACTGTGTGTTATAGAGCGTGCCGCCATCGCGCTCATTGACGCCAATGGATACCACCATCCCGGCTTGCCTGCAGGCTTCGCCGATGGCGTGAGTGGCGGCCGACGGTACGGTCACTGCTTGTTCAAGTAACCGGAGGTATTCCGCGTCCATCTCGAAAGGCCGCTGTACAAAGGAGAAATAGGGGTAGTACGGCACCACCGTCTCCGGGAAGGTGGCGAACTGCACGCCCTGGCGACCAAGCTCGATGATCTTCTGTACAACCTTGTCCACAGTGCCTTCGCGGCTGTAAAGCACAGGGCTGATTTGTACGGCGGCGGCTTTTATGATGTTCATTGCGGTACCCTTTACTGGTCAATTATTGAAAGCTGCGGTTCCTGTGCGTGTAGTCCACCGGACCGTCCAGCCCCGCAAGCTTTGCTGGTAGCACATCTCCCGGTAGATCCCGAAGTTTCTAATGTAGTTCGTCGCAATTGTCATGCAGTATTGGCTGTTAGTTGTGGGGCAGCCGGATAAGCTGCGCTAGGGATGCCAACCGTCGCAAGTGGCTTGGCCGCGAAAGAAGCCGGTAAACAACCGGCTTGCAGGATCCATCCTGCCCCACAAGCCATGAGAATCGTGTGCATTCGGACATCCACTAAGGACTTCTGACGTCCCCGTATGAAATTCTTTCTGACCCCTGGGCGACCACTCTAACCCAACGGTGCAAGTCAAAGCGGGCCTTTACTTTTCTAGTACCAGAGATGGAGCGCCTTTCTCCTTAACCAGGAAAACAAGGAATTTTGCTGGCTTTGTGCTACTTGCGTTCCGGGAAACGGTGTGAATATCGTTGGGATCTTCATAATAGGTCTGGCCCGGCGTCAGCGTGATTTCTTTTCCGCCTTTCACCTGCGTCACGATGGAACCCTCCAGTACGTAAAGAAACACCTGCGCATTGTGGCGGTGGACAGGGCTCGAATAGCCCGGCGGAAAGTCCACGGTATACATCTGAGCTTCCTTGCCGGAAACTCCTGCCAGATCTTTCGATATGAGCGGCGTGACAGTCTCCTGCGCCATCAGGGGACTGATTATGATAAGAGGGCCGGTTATGAGAAATGCCAGCAACAACATTGGTCTTGCAGACATGTGCATTGCTCCTTTTAAATATATCGTGTTTTAGAATTGTTGTGAGAGGACACATCAATAGAGCTGGCGCTCGACGAACACATTGTTCCTCCAGGCGCCATACCCGGCCATGCTGAGCTTGCACCCCTGCCCCTGAAGGCCTGCACAACCTCATCCGCGTGAACGCGCTGCCGTCACTATTCACAACCTCCGGTTTCCTGACTAGCCAGGTTAAATAGTTGCGTGTATATGTACAAGGCTCGATTTGACTATAGTACAGAAAGCATTTTTTGCTAAATAAGGATTATGGCGGTCGGAATTAGGCCGAGCGTTGAGCCAGCAAGGCCAAGGTTTTACGCACCCGCCCTGTCATGGATAGTCGTAGCGGCCGGTCGTCTGAAGCCGTGTGGGCGTCAGTGCACCGGCGTAAGAACAGGCTCGTCGCTGTTCTTCAACAGGAAGACCAGAAACTTGGCGGGCTTGGTGAGGCTGGCGTTGCGCCCGATGGTGTGCACATCGTTCGGGCCTTCGTAGAAGGTCTGGCCGGGTGTCAGCGTCACCGGCTTTCCGCCCTGCACGCTCATCACAATCGAACCCTCCAGCACGTAGATGAAACCATGCGCATGGTGGCGATGCACGGGGTCGACGGCGCCTGGCGGATAGTCGACGGTGAGCATCAGGGTTTCCTTGCCCGGATAATCGGCCAGCGCCTTGGTCATCAATGGCGTCACGCGCGCCGATGTGGCGCCTGCTGTGCGCCGGCGGTACCGGCTGCCAACAGCAGCAGCACGGCGAGAGTTCTGAAAATAGTCATGGCTTGTTCCTCGTTGCTGGCCTGACGGCCCATGCGTCGTGGGTGAGTTCGGCGCGACGACGTACCCTCACGCAGTCGCGCTGATGCATGATCAGTACAAACCGGATTTGTCCACGCCGCAATGCCTTGTCATACGAGCCGGGTACCGTCTGGAAGCCCACGCTGACGCGATTCCAGGCGTTGATTGACATCACCAGGAAGGTCAGGTCGGACAATTCCTTCTCGGACAGCTGCGTGCGAACACGCTCGTAGACGTCATCTGGCACGCCCTGGGCGGGGAGCTGGGTCAGGATTTCAGTCCATGCCAACGCGGCGCGCTCGCGCGGAATGAACAGTGTGGACTCGCGCCAGATGGCGATATGGTGCAGACGGAGCGGTCGTTCACCATGGATTGTGGCTTCCTTGACGTGCATATCCACGCAGAACGCGCAGCCGTTGATCTGCGATGCCCTGATATTCACCAGATCATGAATAGACTCCTCGATCGTGGAGTGCCTGAGGGCCATGCTGAACTCGACGAATTTCTTGAACAGCTCGGGGGATTGCTTCTGGTAGTCAATGCGCTGGGTCATGATGAATCCTCGATGGTTGACAAAGCCCTATGAAGGTGACTGGGTATCAATCAGTCACACGGGCCGGGACTGACGCGCCGCGGGACGCAGTCAAGATGTGAGTCGCTGCTGGCGTTGGGCTATAGGCTTGCCGCGGCGCCGATGCGTTCCTGAATCTATCTATAGCACAAATCACGATATAGCGGAGCAGGCTCTCGACCTTTAAGATTGAGCTTTCAGCCGCCGAATAACCCGAGGTATCAAGAACATAAATATTTTTTCAAAGTGAAACTCACCTCGCCTATTCCGAAAATCTCCTCAACCATGATAAGATTTCATAGCCATGCCATTATGGGGGAATGTCTATGCTCAATCTGGATTCGGAGACGATCATCAATCAAATGTCCTCACTGTTCAATTAAGTACGAGGAGACAATTTCACGGCTGAAGTACGAACCAAAACTTGCCTGCCCTCATTGCGACAATTACGTTGGGGTCGAACCTTCTGGAATTGCATATCGCGCTGGAATCGGTGCAAAAATCCTGTGACGCTTTCCTCAAGAGAATAATGAGAGAGCCCAACCGCAAGCGCTTGCCGTAGGCATCAAATGTTCAATACAGGCGAGCTTTTGCGTATTCCGCGCTGAAAGTTTGTTTTTGCCGTATCTGCTTGATGTGCAGTGCTATCGTTCACTTGCCTGATCTCCTCGTCAGTTGTAGGTCGGGCTCCGCCCGACGATGGTAGAATGATGTCGGACAGAGCCCGACCTAACGATAATTGTGCACGTCGCAGACGATAGAGGATTGCTGAACGCCAACAGTTGATAGACTTCAACAGTGGCTACCGGCAGTGGTCAACAATACCGTCTATGCAAATTGCAAGGTAAGCCGGGGGCTGGTTCTGGCAAAACGGGGCTCGACACTCAATTTGCGCCTGAGCTACAGAACCCGACAACTTTCAAATACTGCCGCTTCTAATAATTAAACCTCAGCTGGGCAAAGAAAGTCCGTTGCGGAAAGGGGTGAAAGATCCAGTACTTGTCGTTGTTGACATTGTTGATGCCGCCGATAGCGGTCAACTGCTTCGTGATTCTGTACTTCGCGATCAAATCGGCGACAAGATAGCTGGTTATCCCTGTGTAGGCAAAACCATTGGTATCGGTATTATTCAATTGGCCGAACTGGCCGCTGCTGTAACGAACATTCACTGAAGCGCTCAGTTTCTCGTTTGCGCGATAAGTGACTATTGCGTTGGCGCGCCACGTAGGAAGCCTGGGTTGATGTTTGCCGGTCGAGGGAACCGCGGCGTTGGGATTGGCTGCTGTGCCCCTATTGCCGCCACTACCGCGTCCGCCTCACGATTATCTGTTATCCGGGAATCCACCCAGGTGAAATTACCAAGAATATCCAGACCTTTTATGACCGCATCACTCTTCTCCCCGAAATCTCGATGCCATAAGTATCGATTTTGCCGACATTCGAAATAAAGGTTGATTGTGAAGTGGTTCGTATAGCATTCGTAATCAATCCCGTCTGGGAAAAAATGGCGTTTTTTATACTTTCCTGGAAGAAGCTGAGGCGCAATCTTCCCTTGTCTGGCAATATTCGCCGGAAAGCTCGGAGGAGAGCGCTTCTTCAGGCCTGAGATTAGGGTTCCCATTGACAGATATTGCGGTGGCGCCCGTCCCCACTGTTGTCGTTTGAAATAACTCTGAGGCGGTTGCATATCGGTAAGCCTGACCGATGGCGGCGCCAATTTTCAACGCCTTCCATGGGACTCCAGGTCAGCTTTCCTTTAGGTGAAAAATTGAGCGCGCTTTTGTCAGCCTGATTGACCGTTCTGAGTTCAGTGTGGGCGGGGACGCTTCCATTAGCGGGGATATTTACAGTTGTCGCATTAAAGCCATCATATGCATGCCAGTTTTCCAGACGGCCTCCGACCGTAAAATTCCAGTTGTGATGGAAATCCCATGCATCCTGTATCCAGTAGCCTTCGGTCTGTGTTTTTCCGAGGGAATTTGAAAAGATGCTCTGACCGTCGCCGCTTTGCCAGTTATTGGTATTGAATACTGGATTCTTCAGTGTATACAAATCATGGTGAAAGCCAAAGCTGATCTCATGGTAACCCAGCATATCGACCCTTGGCCGCCAGATGCCCTTGGCGTCGACCGTATGCCAGCCGGAGCCGGTCAAACTGGTGATTCTGCCGGGCGCATTGCCGGCGAACGCAAGAGTGGGGTCAACCGTGGGTGCGCGAACGGTATCCTTGCCTAAATCGATCACGCTACCCACCAACTCCCAATCAAATTTTCCACCGGTATTGGACCGGAGATTCATGCCGTGCGACCAGGTTGTCTGATCGGTCTGATTGCCCGCAAAAGTGGGACCATTCGCGGGCGGACAAATTGTATTGCCTGCCGCCGATATTGACGAAACCGCTTTGTACCAGATTTCCCGCTGCATCTCTCAGATAGCTTTGCATGTTCGAGCTGAGCGTTGTTCTGCCACATGCCCAAGGTATAGGAGATCTTTATGGTCGGGGTAATATCGTAGGCCCATTTCCACTTGAAGTTATCCTGTACCGTGTGGTTGATGTTTCCCGCACCGAGCGTCTGGTTGGGCGGCATTTGTGGCGTTTGCGCCCGCGAAACGCCCCTGTCACCACTGTATCTCCACTGTTGGCCGCGGTGGTCGAGTTAAGTGCCGTCGCAAACGTTATCGGCTGGCTATGGGCATCGAGATGGCTGTAATCGAACCGGAATGACAAATCGTTATACCGATGGCCGATATTTCCGGAATACCTCTGGGTGTCGTAGGTTTCTTTTGTGCCATAGAGATTGAAAGTCTGCCAGGAAGATTGCGCATCGGCACCCACTTCAAATTTATCCGGCATTCGCGTGGTGATGTTAATCACCCCACCTATTGAATTGCCGGCGTAGGCTGCCGAAAATGGGCCGTACATGATATCGATGCGCTCGATTTCAGCGGGCGATACGGTATTCCAGCGAGGCGAACCCGTGTTTGTGTTGTTATTGCCGAGCAAGCGACGACAGCAAAATACCATCCGCATAAATCAGGTTGCGCGCGCTGGCGGATGTGCCCGAGGTGCGCATCCCCACGGGCGCGTTGGTGTCACCGATATAGCGACTGCGTACCTGAATGGACGGCATGTATTTAATGGCATCCTCGGTAGCCATGAGATTGACCGTACTGTCCAGTCTTTCCCGTGGTCATGCTCTCTGTGGTCTGGGGTAGCCTGTATCTTTCCTTTTCGGCTTGCTTTGAGATCGGCTTCACTTTTCCCCCGATCGTCATTTCCGGCAATTTAACCGCGGGCCCGCCAATCGGCGCCTGTTTTTCGGCGGCTCCGGCAGGAGTTTGCGCTATCTCCGTTCCAGCGGAACGTCTGGCACAGGGGTGGTAGCAAGGGGCTTTTTAATTGGCGCCAATTCAGCCTCGATCTCATCTTTTGCCTGCGACCCGTGCTCATCGGTTGCCCAGACAGAAGATACGCAGAGCAAACTTGCCAAGGCAAACGGCATCGATTTCAGCTTTATATTCGGTTTCATATTTCCTCACCTGCTTTTCTTATTACTGAAAAACAGCTGTTTATCGATGCTGCGCCAAATGTATTTTTAAAAGATTTCCGCCAGTGCATTGATTCGGCTTGATGTAGTTCAAAAAACCGGAGTTTTCCACTCCGGTTTTTTGCAGCCGGATTGTGATCAGTGAGCGCAGGTCGACGGAATGGCAAAATAAATACGCAGACTGATCAAGAATCCAGAGTCCCCACCTCAACAATCGGAACGCGAGAATAATCTATTTCAGTCAGCGCAGGAATGCGGCAAATTGTCGCACCATATAAAACAGTGTTTTATTGATCAGGAAGTTACAGCTGCATAGTTCTTTCATGGCTGCCGCCGAATGAGCGTCACGATTTGCTGATGACTGCGATCGAGAAAATTATCTTTCCCCCATTCCGATTGGATCTGCGGCTCCCGTTTCAGGGCGCCGGGGAGATAGGGAATCCAGGGATAGTGTGGATATTTACATCCTAGTCTTATACCAGTATCTATTCATACTATTCGCCATACTTGGGCGTCGACGCCCCAGCGAAAGCCGGTCAGGCTGAAATCAGAGAATTTGCAAATAGACTTGACTGTAAAACAAACACTGCTATGAATATATTGAAGGTTTGCAGGGCTATTCGTTTTTCATTTTCAGATGAAGATGCTTACAGAGGCTTATTAATGATGTCGCGACAACCGGCTGAGCGCCGATTTTGAAATTAACCGATTAATCGTTCGGACCAACTTGTATCCAATCTAAAACAACAGGAGTCACTATCATGAAACAACTGCGCGTGATGGGGATCTTTTCCGCATTGATGGGAATATTGGCTGCGTTTAGCCCTATTGAGGCTATCACCGTATCCCAGGCAGAACCGATGAAACCTTCGAAGATAATCAAGACGGAATATCAATATGCCGCAAAGGTCGCTTGTTCGCTGCTGCTACCGCACCAGGACGGCTCATTGGCGCGCGGCACCTATCGTACGGCTGTCAACATACACAATCCCACCAATAAAGAAGTTACCGTCGCCGCCAAGGTGGCGCTTGCGACACAGTTCGGCTCCGAGCCAGGACCATTCGGCGTAACGCCGTTCAAGGAAGCTGTTCTCCAGCCAGACGGGGCAGTCGGCGTAAACTGCTTTGATATTGCAGGTTACTTTTGCCCCATTGATGGCGTTTGCGTGGATTTTGCATTCCTGGAAGGATTTCTGGTGATAAAAAGTCCAGTGCCCCTGGACGTGGTCGGCGTTTATACCGCCCGGCATACGGATGGAGAAGTGGAATCCATCGATGTAGAAGCGGTGGAGCCGCGGCAGATTCGTGAAACGGTCAAGATTGGTGCGACAGAGCCAACCAAACCGGGCGGCGGGAAACGCGTCGATTATCCGCCCAAGGGAAGCTCCGCCTACGGCGAGAAGGAACCGAAACAAATGTGTGGAGGAATTGCCGGATTTCCATGCCCTGATGGCAAGAAGTGTGTGGATGACCCTTCTGACAATTGCGATCCCGCCCGTGGTGGTGCCGACTGCAGCGGTATTTGCGTGAAATAACCGCGCTCGGTTTTGAAAGAGTTTGTTTTAAAGCTAGAGCGCGACGCTCGAACTGGGTCTTGTTGATGGAGGGCGGTGTCCATGGGTGCATGTGGAAACAACGTTCCGGACACCTGAGACGATCCAATGCGACACGTCTATGACGTCATTATCATTGGTGCGGGCCCCGCAGGTTGTGCGGCCGCCCGCACTTTAGCCAGCGCTGGCTTTTATGTTGGCCTGTTTGACAAGGCGGTCTTCCCGCGTGACAAAACGTGTGGAGACGCCTTGATTCCTGACGCGCATCATGTGTTGAAGAAACTTGGCCTGATGGAGCAGGTCACCAGAATTTCCCGTCCCGCCAAAGGGATGCGTCTGATTGGTTTCGATGGCAGTAATGTTTTGGTCCGAGCGGATAGCGCTTGTGTGCCGCGTCTGAAACTGGATGCGTTATTGCTGGGCGGCGCCATGGAAGCCGGCAGTGAGTTTTTACCTGGCCACGAGTTCGTCGGCATTTCTGATGAGGATGAGAACAATTACCGGATTGAGTTCCGGAAGAGTGGTAATTTTATCTCTGCGCGGGCGCATTGGATATTGCTGGCAACCGGTGCTAATACCGCGCCAATTGAGCGGACTGGTTTATTGCTTCGAGCTGAATGCCGAAGTTTTGCGGCTCGCCAGTATGTGCGTAACGAGCGTTTGGCAAAAGATTTTAACGAATTGGCATTCGCCTTTGATCACTCGGCGAAAGGCGGGTATGGCTGGATTTTTCCGGGGCCCGACGCCATATTCAACATCGGCATTGGATTCTTCGGTTCTGCGCATAGGCACAGCAATCCTCGTCGCAGCTACGAGCGATTTATTACCCAATTACCCCTTGCTCAAGACTTGATGCGAGACGGAAAAATCATCAGTCCCCTTAAAGGGGCGCCACTTCGCACCGGCTTGTCCGGTACGCGCTTCGCCCGCGGCGGCTTGCTGGGCATAGGCGAATGCATCGGCTCAACTTTTCCGCTTACTGGCGAGGGAATTGGCAAAGCAATGGAAACGGGCATTCTTGCGGCAGAGGCGATTATGGGCCAATACCATCCAGGTCGCACCGCTGTAGCCCAAGCCTACACCCGAAGTATAAAAGCCCTCCAGCCAAAGTTTGAAGTCTACCGTAAAGCAGAATTTTTATTTAACTGGCCGTTCCTGACTAACCAGCTGGTGAGGCATGCCGCCAGAAGCGAATATACCCGCCGTAAAGTGGAAGGGATGTTTAATGAAACAGATGATCCCGGATTTTTGTTAATGCTTTCGGGATGGATGAGGATCTTATTTGCTAATCGTTGATGAGCCCTGTCTCAAATACCACTCTACTACTAGCAGCCTGTCGGACTTAAAGGAAATCGGCTGCAAAAGCATCTGGGCGGTTCATATTTCGCCGCTTTTTAAACCAATAGAATAATTATTGGCCTTCAAAATCCACAAAATCTGCCTTCATCCAGTCACTTTTTCGCTGCGATTCTTCATCAAGTCCGACAGGCTGCGAGAGCAAACCGCCCGTAACTGTTTAACTGGATCATGTTGACAAACAGTAGCAGGGCAACCCTTGGGGCAAGTTGTTCCTTCAGCTCCTTTCTTAAAATTCCGTAAGTAGCGCTGCCCCTTCGTGCCGCAAAGGTAAAGCTCAACCTGCCATCCGTGGTTGGGGTGAAAGCCATGATAGAGAGTCATCCTCGCGCTCGGATCGAGTCATCATCGTTCAACTGCCCTTGTTACTGTCATAGAACTGTCACCAAAGGTTAATAAGGCAGTCATCTCTTTTCCCTATTCTTGCCGCGGTTTTTAGCAATAAACATAACCGTAACCAAAACATCACAACTGGGGGCATTAGCTTTGAAATTTTCGAAACTTATATTGGCAGCGGCAGCTGTGTTGGGAGCAAGCGCATCATCAGGGGCTTTTGCGATTGACCTTTATATTGATACCAAAACCAAGCAGATATATGGAGAGCCCGGATCTGACCGGCAACCTATAGGTAATTTTGAAAGAGTCGAACGTACTCCATCGAACAATGCAACGCCGGCACCGGAAGCAGAGAGAACCCAACAGCCAATAACCGGTGACAGAAGTGCGAGATTAAAAGAAAAAGCAGAACGGGCGCAGCTCGTCAGCAAGGTTGAGTCCATTGAGGAACGTATCAAGGAAAGCGAAAAGCAACTCAAACTGGATAAAAACGGCTTGCAATTCGAAACAGCAGACAAGAACTTCAAGTTCAAGATCGGGGGCCGGATCCACACGGATTACACGCATAGCAGTAATGATAATTTTTTTAGAAGCGGCGCTCCTATTCAAGCCAATGATGGCGCAGAGCTGCGCAGGGGACGCCTGGAGTTTGCGGGTACTTTCTTTAAAGATTGGGATTTTAAGAGCCAGATCGACTTCGCTGATAACAGTGTCGGCGTTAAAGACATGTTTATCTCATATAGAGGGGGCTTCGCGAAGGTCAACGTCGGCCACCAGAAGCAGCCTTTCAGCCGTGAGTTACAAGAAAGCTCCAACGATCTCATGTTTATGGAAAGATCATTAATGAATGTGCTTAACGCACCGCTCGTCGATCGCGCTATTGGTCTAAATGTGTCAAAAAGCGATAAAAACTGGACTGGACAGGTTGGACTTTATGGCGAGTCAATCGACCCGAATACCACAAGCATGGATGAAAGCTGGGGAACCAATTCGCGCGTCACTTTTGCACCCATTAACGAAAAGACAAAGGTTGTCCATTTAGGTGTGGCAGGAAACTATCGCAAACCGAGCGGCAGCGGCCAGCTATTCGGTCCCTCTAATGGCGTGAGATTCAGGCATGAAACATCACATCTGACTAACCTGTTTCCGATTGATTCGGGCACCATAGGAAATATCGAGGACATCAAGATGCTTGGCCTGGAGGCCAGCGGCGTATATGGCCCATTCAGTGCGGGAGGCGAGTATACCCATAGCTGGATTGGCCGCAACAATGGTCTGGATTCGCTAAGCTTCAATGGTTGGTACGGAGAAGCCGCATGGACGCTCACTGGAGAATCGCGCAACTACAAAGAAGGAAAGTTTCACAGAGTGGAGCCAGCTCGGGACTTCAGCTTTTCCAAGGGAGGATGGGGTGCATGGGAGCTGGCAGCACGTGTCGCCGGAGTAGATATGAACGATGGCGCCTTCAAGGGAGGTGAGATGAAAAACTTTACTGCTGCCCTGAACTGGTACGTGAACAACAACGTTCGCTTCATGTTCAACTATGACAAAATCCTTGAAATCAAGGATTCGCCGCTAGTGACGGCAAGCGGTGGTAAGCCGTATAACCTGAACACTTTCATGTTCCGTAGTCAAATAGCTTTCTAATGCCGACTCACCTGAGGATGTGCGTGAAATCACGGATCAGTGGCTGTAAATCTGTAATGAAGGACGGCTCGATTGACGCTGAAGTATGTTTTCTGATCACGGAAGAAATGTTATGAAGAAACGAAGATACATTGATCTGTACGGTTATACATTGGATGAGTTCGATCGCTGGCTGGAAAGAGGTATTAACAAGAAGCTGCGCTCTACCGGAAGATCCAGGTCGGAGTTGGACGTGCACGCTATCTTTGCGGCTTATGAAAGTGAAACTCGCAAACTTTCTCGCCGCAGACTCCGCGAAACGCGCATTACCGCCTGATCTCTGACTTCTCAAACCAAATTTGCATAAATTCGCTTGCCTGGTTTTGAGCTGTTTGATCCATTGTGTTTAAAGGGGCTGGTCAAGGCGGCATCGCTTGACCAGCCCCTTTGCAATCCCCCAGTCTGAATTGACGAGGCCGCTAATTGGGGTAAGTTAACAGCGGGGCCCGAAACGGGCGAAGCTGTTAATAGTCGTTCCTCAGGGCAAAAACATTACATAATCCAGAACGAAACAACAGTCGGCGAACTTTGCTCTGCAAAGCCAGATACTGATCCCGGGTGCTCACCCGGGCCTATCTAATTTCCATTTTCAATTTCTCTCCGAAACTCAATTTGGCTTTAGCTTCTCGAAGCGTTAATTTCAAGCGATAGTTTCAGGAAATGTTTTCAGCCAGAAATGGATCTAGCCGATCCATTTTTCACGCTCTCCGAAAACGGTCGCTTTATGGAGATATGTAACAAGGGGAAAAGACAGCAAGTACGTCTGTACAACGGTCATATATTACTTGACCTTTGTTCTATGCTTCTTGTTGTCCTCTTGCAGATCTCCCTCTTGTGAGTAGCCCCCCAAAGCCATGGATAGTCCCTTAAAGATGCTGTAACAAACCCACGATAAGATGCGCAAACCGAATCTTATTACAAGAGTGAACCATGTTTGAATACGCAGTATATGTACGGACTGAAGAGGGTTATATCAAGCGCATGGATAACGTTGTTTCCAACCTGCCTTACGATCCGCAAGGACCCTATGGTTCTTTATCCCCCTATGTGCACGAAGAAGAGCTTGTCGGTTTTCCTGAATCAGTAGTGCTCTGGAAAAATAGTACAGGGCCCAGCGTCGGGATAGCCCCCATTAACGCTGATGGCAACTCCCCCACCTTATTGGTTGCTTAGAGCAAAGCTGCTGAGCAACTGGAGAAAATGAAAAATGACTCTCAGTACTTCCCATTTTGCTGTTGGTACATTTATAGCGCTGGTAAGCCTGGGCGCTGCCTACGCCACCCTGAATAATTTTCCCAGTCGTCCTGCACCCGGCGCCGCGGGGCGGTTACATGAGGATTTGAATGTTGCGTTTGCCTCTCACTGGAAAACCCGGACGGGTCTGGATATCGAGATCGAGCAGGCGCGGAGCAAGTCGGGGAAGCCGGTGCATATTACGGTCGATGGACTTGATGTTCCGGCCCTTGCGCTGTCCTACGATGTAGACAAGCTGGATGATAAGGAACGACTTATTACACCCGGCCCCCGCAAGCTTTTAGCGCAGGATTTTCGGACTGGCTCTTATCCTTCAGCCTATACTTCAACCATCGTGTTTCTCGTACGGAAAGGCAACCCAAAGGAACTGCAGGACTGGAGCGATCTGGTGCGCCCTGATATAAAAGTAGTTAACCCGAACCCAAAGCGCTCTGAAAGCGGCCGATGGAATTATCTGGCGGCCTGGGGATATGCAATGAGGCAATCAGGCGGCAGTGAACAAACCGCCCGTGAGTTTGTCAGTCAATTGTTTGCCAACGCCAAGGCGGTGGATTACAAGGATGAAAAGCCGGAAAGCTCAACTACTGCCTTTGTCTTACTCAACATAGGCGATGTACTCCTCACCTGGGAAAATGAAGCGCACCGGATCGTTCAGAATAACGGAAACGATAAGTTTGAAATCGTTACCCCGTCTATATCAATAGTGGCTGAACCCGTTATTAGCGTAGTGGACGCGGCTGGGGACGGGAAAGGCGCGCGCGGTTTAGCGGCTTCATACATCGAATATCTATATACACCCCAGGCACAGCATATCGCCGCCAAGCACTATTACCGTCCCCGCGATCCGTCCGTAGCCGCCAGGTACGAGGACCGGTTTCCCCACCTTGAGCTGTTTACCGTTGATGAGGTGTCCGGCGGTTGGCAGAAAGCCCAGAAAATACATTTTGCCAGGGGCGGTGTTTTTGACCAGATCACCGGCGATGTTTCGGATTCTGTCGCCGTGAAGGGCGCTATCGATACCGCTTTAAAGATAAGCGCGATGGATAATTTACTCGCCCTCCAAAATTAAAGGTTTCAAGCGACCCAAGCGCAGTTACGGGCGCAGGCCCCTCTGAATTAGACAAAGAGGAATGAATCGGAACAGTAATTCCCATATGCGAAACGTCTCGCAATCCTGATCAGCACAGGAAACCCCAGCCGAGACAAAGCTTTGGTAGTTACAACAAACCTGTCCACGCTCATTGGGGACTTAATTAGCGGGAATTCCCTGATCCACAACCACATAAGCATCAGGTCGAGCGTCAGCGGATAGCGAAGGTGCCCACCTCATTGTAAGAAGCGGTCCACATCACGTCAGGCTTCGGTGTACCTCCAGCCGAATACATCTATTCAGATGATCATGTTATCGCATGCAATAAAGGAGTTTTCGCACGCCAGGCTGTTGAGTATCAGTATCAGCTGGCAAAAACCCTTAAAAAAGCAAAAGGCATTTGATGCACAATGTAGCGCCGAATAATCCTCAGTGACAAAATCGGCATTACGTTATAGACAGATTGCAGAGGGAGGACCAAATCAGTGAAAGCGGGCGTAGGGCACAGGACACTTACTCGTTTGCTCATGCCTGCGGAGGTAGCTGAAACTGCTTTCCCATTACTGGCAGCCCGCGCGTTGCGCGCCTTTGGCGATGGCTATGTTGCTGTCCTTTTGCCCGCTTATCTGCTGGCATTGGGATTTGATCAACTGGACGTAGGCTTTTTAAATACAGCAACGTTAGCCGGATCAGCTTTGGCGATGCTGGGGCTCGGTGCGATTGGCTACAGATGGACAACTCGTCGGCTGCTGCTGTTCGCTGCCTTGTTAATGGCAATTACCGGCTTTAGCTTCGCGAGCGTTTCATTGTTTTGGCCACTATTTGTTGTCGCATTCATTGGAACCCTTAATCCGGGTTCGGCCGATGTAAGCGTATTTTTGCCGCTGGAGCATGCCCGCTTGGCGCAGGCGGCTAGCGGCAACGCAAGAACCACGCTGTTCGCTCGTTATTCGCTTATTGGCTCACTGAGCGCCGCTGTTGGCGCCTTAGCCGCCGGCATCCCATCCTGGCTCGTGCCATGGTCGGGTCTTTCATTAATTGATGGCCTGCGCGCAATGTTCGTGCTGTACGGTCTACTCGGCGGATCAGTCTGGCTGCTCTATCGAACTCTGCCGGCGATCGAGATCCAGACTGCCCCGCTACAACAGCCGCTGGGGCCATCACGCAGCATTGTGTTCAAGCTTGCCATGTTATTCAGCATTGATGCGTTTGCTGGGGGATTGTTGGGAAACTCGCTGCTGACGCTTTGGCTCTTTGCGCGGTTTGGACTGTCGCTCGGACAGGCTGGAACATTCTTCTTCTGTGCGGGGCTCTTGTCGGCCGGGTCCCAGCTTGCTGCACCGTTCGTCGCGCGCAGGATCGGGCTGCTCAACACGATGGTCTTCACTCACATCCCTGCTAACGTGTGCCTCATTTTTGCTGCAATTGCCCCAAATCTCGAGGTCGCACTCGCTCTGCTGCTCGTACGGAGTGCATTATCGCAGATGGATGTGCCGACACGTACTGCCTATGTAATGGCTGTTGTCACCCCGGCGGAGCGCACTGCCGCTGCAAGCTTCACCGCAGTATCCCGCAGCCTTGCTTCGATCGCGAGCCCAACCTTGACCGGCGCTTTGCTGGCCAGCGGGCTGCTGAGTG